>NZ_JBSXON010000030.1:0-27262 GCF_056859475.1 Halopseudomonas sp. L-58 | reverse complement strand
CACAGCGAGGGATAGTCGCCGCGATGCTCTTGCACCATCCGCACGGCTCGTTCACGGACTTCAGGGGAAAACTTGTTTGTCTTGTTCATGGCTTCATCTTCTCAGGAGTTGAAGCCTCCGCGAAACCCGGGGCGGTTCAGTGCAGAACCTGCGGCGCATGGCGAAGCTATTGCCTCAGGGCCCACCGCATACGGGATAGGTGCGCCCACTCGCTGCACAAGCCCTCGAATTAACCCTCAAACCCGGGCAAAAGAGCCCATCGAAACACCTGAAGGTCACTCAATGCCGCGATAACCGCTCAGGCGGCAACTGCTGAACAGGTCGTTACTCGCGTTGAACCGAGTTTTTCAACAGAATCGGCCATTAGCGGACCTACATTGGGGCTGGGAGGTGAGCTTTATAGCTAATTATAGAGTGATTATAGAATCCTCTTTGGCCTGAACTCTATCGCTTGCTCGATTGAAATCTCACCCGCTACAAAATCAGCTCCCCCTTTGAGATTAGACACTCTATTTGATCCAAATCAACGAAGTGCTGTTATCGTCAAAAGGAGCGCTCATGCCTCGAGGCAATCTGCTATAGTCGCCCTATAGCCCCGCTTGGTGAATTGCTGTGCGTCGGATTGGATTGATCCTGGTAATGATTGCTAGCCTCGTGCTGCCGACCTTCGGCGGTATGGCTTTCAGCATGCCGGCACAACCTTGCCCGATGCAGAGCGCCGATCATCAGGGCCATGCAACGGCCGATGCTCCGTGCTGCGAGCAAATGGACACGTCTGATGGGGTGGCCAATAAGTCTCCCTGCAAATCCGGCCAGGAATGCAAGACCGGAGGACTTCTCCAGACCACCGTGATCAAGAGCATATCCCCTCTCCCCTCACGCCCCGAGATATTGCTGACCCAGTCGGTGATTAAGCGAGAGCCCGCAGGACTCTGGCGCCCTCCTCGTTTCGTCTAATGCCGTGATCATCCCGCGCCTTACAGTCAGGCGCATCGTCGCGACCACGTTTCGTAGCTGCGACCTCGATCAATCGCATTGGAGGCGAAAGCATGTCCGCTTTCCTTTTTCCACGCCGTGGCTATCTCGGCGTGTTGGCTGCCGCATTCTGGGCAGCTCCCTGGCTTGCCGCGCAGGCACAGCCCCTAACCTTCGAACGAGCCCAAGCTCTGGCCGAACAGAGTGCCCCTGAGAACCTCGCGCGCCAGGCGCAGGTGGCATCGGCACAGCAGGCTGTAGGGCCCGCAGACGCCTTGCCCGATCCCAAGCTGATTATAGGCATCGACAACCTGCCGATCGAAGGCCCTGACCGTTACACACTTAATCGTGACTCCATGACCATGCGCCGCATTGGACTCATGCAGGAGGTACCAAACGGCGACAAGCGTCTGGCCCGTCGCCAACTGGCCGAAGCCTCCATGACGCGGGCCGAGGCCGAGCAGCGTGCCATGCAGTTGGAAATCAAGCGCCAGACGGCAGTGAGCTGGCTGGACGTGTACTACGCCGAACGCAGTGTTGGCCTCTTCGATCAACTGGACCGTCAGATCGAGATGCTCCGCTCGACCGTGCAATCGCTGATTGCCGGCGGTAGTGCTCAGCCTGGCGAGCTGTTGCAGGCCGACCAGGAAGCTTTGGCGTTACAAGATCGGCGAGATGAACTGAATCGCGATGTGGCAGTAGCTCGTGCCAAGCTGCGCCGCTGGATAGGCAACGAGGCTGACCAGCCTTTGCAAGGAGGTGTTCCCAATCTGAACCTGGTGGCACCGCACCTGCAGCAACGCATTGCCTCACACCCTGAGTTGCGCGCTGCCTCCGCCCGAGTCGGCGAGGCTAGCGCCGAGCTGAACGAGGCCATCGCCGAGAAGACCCCCGACTGGGGTGTTGAGTTTGCCTACAACAATCGCGACAACCAGTTCGGCGATATGGTGATGGTGCAATTCACGTTCGACCTGCCGTTGTTCGTAGGCACACGTCAGGGGCCCAAGATCAACGCCAGACAACAAAGCGTGTCGCAGATGGAAGCCGAGCAGGAAGCATTACTGCGCGCCCATCAGGCTGAGCTGGAAGGCGGTATTGCCGAGCTTGAGCAACTGCGCAGGACCTTGTCACGCACCGAAAAAACCTTGATCCCGCTTGCAAGCAAACGTGCCGATCTCGAACTGGCCGCCTACCAAGCCGGTAACAGCCAGCTCACATCCGTTATTACTGCCCAGCGCGACCTGATTGAGGCGCAGCTGCGGCAGATTGAACAGCAGCGCAAGTTGAGCCAGCTATCCGCAAGCCTGTACTACGCCTATGTGGAGGGCCTGAAATGAAGATATCGACATTTGGTTTTGCGGTCGCCGTGCTGACCGTGGGCATTGGCGCGGCGGGCGGTGGCTACTGGCTGGCCCTGCGGCAAGCCAAACACGAGCTACTGCCTAGCTCCGCACCGACGGACGAGCGCAAGGTGCTCTATTGGTACGACCCTATGCAGCCTGAGCAGCGCTTCGATAAACCGGGCAAGTCACCTTTCATGGATATGGAACTTGTCCCTAAATACGCAGGATCCGAGCAGGATCCGTCTGTCCTGAGCATCCCCGCTCAAGCCGTGCAGAACCTCGGAATGCGAACCTCGATGGTGATCCGAGGTGTACTGCCCTCGGATATCGAGGCGGTGGGTTCCCTGGCCTATAACCAGCGAGAAGTGGCGAACCTCCAGGCCCGCGCCGGCGGATTCGTCGAGCGGGTTTACGGTCGCGCCCCGGGCGATGTGCTGCCTGCCGGAGCCCCCCTGGTCGACCTGCTGATTCCCGAATGGTCCGCCGCGCAGTTGGAGTTCCTGGCGGTACTGCGTACCGCTGACACTCGCTTGATAAGTGCGGCCCAAGAGCGCCTGCGCCTGCTTGGCATGCCTCAAACGTTGATCGAGCAGGTCCGCCGCAGCGGCAAACCACGGGCGGTGCAAACCCTCACCACACCTATCAGCGGCGAGCTCCAAGCCTTGCAGGTACGCGCCGGGATGACCGTCGAAGCCGGGCAGGATCTGGCGTTGATTAACGGGCTATCCAGTGTCTGGCTCGATGCGGCGATACCCGAGGCCATGGCCGGAAGTATCCAGGTCGGGGACGAGATCCGCGCCAACCTGACGGCCTTTCCTGATCGACCGCTGCTGGGCCGCGTCATAGCCTTGCTGCCGAGTGCCGATCCGCAAACGCGCACGCTCACGGTACGCAGCGAGCTACCCAACCCTGCCGGTAAGTTGCGCCCCGGCATGTTCGCCGCCGTACGCCTGAACAGTGCCGTCGAACAATCCACGCTTCTTGTGCCGAGTGAAGCCGTGATTCGCACCGGCAAGCGTGCATTGGTGATGCTGGCCGAAGGCGACGGACGCTACCGCCCCCAGGAAATCACCTTGGGCCGCGAGGCCGATGGGCGTCTGGAGGTGTTGTCCGGTCTTGAGGAAGGTCAGGCGGTCGTTACCTCCGGCCAGTTCCTCATCGATTCGGAAGCCAGCCTGCAGGGCATCCTGGCCGGCAATGCAGAACAGGACAGCACGGAGGGGCTGCATGTGTCTCACGGCGTTATTCGCGCACTGGACGGGAAACAAGTCACCCTGGAGCATGGCCCCTTCGAGAGCCTGAATATGCCAGGTATGACCATGGCTTTTCCTCTGGTCAGCTCCGAAGTAGCTGTGGGACTTAAGCCAGGAGATCACGTACGCATCGCCGCACGTCAGACAAACTCCGGCCTGCTGATCGAGCAGCTCCGCAAGGAAGGAGACCAGCCATGATCGCGCGCCTGATCCACTGGTCTATCGGCAACCGCTTCCTGGTACTGCTGGCCACCCTGTTCATCACCGCCCTGGGCATCTGGTCGCTGCGCAACACGCCGTTGGATGCACTGCCGGATCTGTCCGACACCCAGGTCATCATCCGCACAAGCTTCCCCGGGCAGGCACCGCAGATTGTCGAGAACCAGGTGACCTACCCGCTGGCCACCACCATGCTCTCGGTGCCGGGGGCGAAGACAGTGCGCGGCTACTCGTTCTTCGGCGACTCCTTCGTTTATGTGCTGTTCGAGGACGATACCGACCTCTACTGGGCACGCTCGCGGGTGCTGGAGTACCTCAACCAGGCGCAGGAACGCCTGCCCGAGGGTGTTACCACCACCCTTGGGCCGGATGCCACCGGCGTGGGCTGGATCTACCAGTACGCCTTGGTCGACCGCAGCGGCCAGCATGATCTTGCCCAGCTGCGGGCACTGCAGGACTGGTTCCTTAAGTACGAACTCAAGAGCCTGCCCAACGTAGCCGAAGTGGCCACCCTCGGCGGCATGGTCAAGCAATACCAAGTGCTGCTCGATCCCCAGAAGCTGGTGGCTTATGGGGTAACTCAGCAGGAGGTCGAAGCGGCGCTGAAGAGCGCCAATCAGGAAACCGGCGGCGCCATCCTGGAGCTAGCAGAGCGCGAGTACATGGTCCGGGCTTCAGGCTATCTAGAGAGCCTGGCGGATTTCCGCAATGTGCCGCTGCGGGCTTCGGCCAGCGGAGTTCCGGTGCTGCTGGGTCAGGTGGCCACCATTCAGTTGGGGCCAGAGATGCGTCGTGGCATTGCCGAGCTGGATGGCCAGGGTGAAGTTGTAGGTGGCGTGGTCATCTTGCGCTCCGGAAAGAATGCCCGCGATACCATCGCCGCGGTGAAGACCAAGCTGGACAGCCTGAAGGGCAGCTTGCCGGCCGGCGTCGAGGTGGTCACCACCTATGACCGTTCGCAATTGATCGACCGCGCCATCGATAACCTCAGCTACAAGCTGCTGGAAGAGTTCGCGGTGGTTGCCCTGGTTTGCCTGATCTTCCTCTGGCACCTGCGCTCGTCGCTGGTCGCGATCATCACCCTGCCCCTGGGCATCCTGATGGCCTTCATCGTCATGCGCTACCAGGGCGTTAATGCCAACATCATGTCGCTCGGCGGGATCGCAATCGCCATCGGCGCCATGGTCGATGCCGCCGTGGTGATGATCGAGAACGCGCACAAGCACATCGAGGCCTGGAAGGCTCGACACCCCGGTGAACCGCTTCAGGGCGAGGCGCACTGGCGGGTGATCGGCGAAGCTGCGGCCGAGGTCGGGCCGGCGCTGTTCTTCAGCCTTTTGATCATCACCCTGTCTTTCCTCCCGGTCTTCACCCTGGAGGCCCAGGAGGGTCGCCTGTTTGGCCCGCTGGCATTCACCAAGACCTATGCCATGGCTGCCGCTGCTGGCCTCTCGATCACCTTGGTACCGGTGCTGATGGGCTATTGGATTCGTGGGCATATCCCCAGCGAACAACAGAACCCCTTGAATCGTTGGCTGATCGGTGCATACCGGCCGGTGCTGGAGTGGGTGCTGGCTTGGCCTAAGGTGACCCTAGCGCTGGCCTTGCTAGTGTTTTTGTCCAGTCTCTGGCCCCTCAGCAGACTCGGAGGAGAGTTTCTACCGCCGATGGACGAGGGCGACCTGTTGTACATGCCATCAGCCCTGCCCGGCTTGCCGGCCAGCAAGGCCACCCAGCTGCTGCAGCAAACCAACCGGATGATCCTCACGGTGCCCGAAGTGGCACGGGTATTCGGCAAGGCCGGGCGAGCAGAGACCGCCACCGATCCAGCACCGCTGGAAATGTTCGAGACCACGGTGCAGTTCAAACCACGCGATCAATGGCGCGCGGGGATGACACCCGAAAAGCTGATCGAGGAACTGGATCGCGCGGTAAAAGTTCCGGGGCTGTCCAATATCTGGGTGCCGCCCATCCGCAACCGCATCGACATGCTGGCGACGGGGATCAAGAGCCCCATTGGGGTGAAAGTGTCCGGAACCTCCTTGGTCGACATCGAGCGCATAACGCGCGATATCGAGGCCGTGGCCAAAGAGGTGCCTGGGGTGAGTTCGGCCTTGGCAGAACGCCTTACTGGCGGCCGTTACGTGGACATCCAGATCGATCGACTGGCCGCGGCGCGCTATGGCCTGAGCATCGCCGATGTGCAGGCGGTGGTATCGGGCGCCATCGGCGGCAGCAATATTGGTGAGACGGTTGAAGGACTGGCCCGCTTCCCGATCAACCTGCGCTATCCCAAGGAGTGGCGAGACAGTCCGCAGGCACTACGGCGTATGCCGATCCTCACCCCAGCCGGCCAGCAGATCACCTTGGGCACCGTCGCCCAGGTTAGTCTGACCGAAGGGCCGCCGATGCTGCGCAGCGAGAACGGGCGTCTGTCCGGTTGGGTCTATGTCGATGTCCGTGGGCGCGACCTGGCATCGACCGTGCGCGAGTTGCAGCAACGCGTAGCTGAGCAGGTACAACTCGATGCTGGCATGACCGTCTCCTACTCCGGTCAGTTCGAGTTCCTGGAGCGCGCCAATGCACGGCTGGCCTGGGTGGTGCCGGCGACTCTGTTGATTATCTTCGTGCTGCTCTACCTGACTTTCAGCCGCTTCGGCGAGGCCCTGCTGATCATGGCCACCCTGCCCTTTGCCCTGTCGGGCGGCATCTGGCTGCTCTACTGGTTCGGCTTCAACCTGTCGGTGGCCACCGGCGTGGGCTTCATCGCCCTGGCCGGCGTCTCGGCCGAGTTCGGGGTGATCATGCTCTTGTATCTGAGGAACGCCTGGCATGCTCGGCTGGACTCTGGACGCAGCGGTGATCCGGCCCTGCTTGAGGCCATTCGTGAGGGCGCGGTGCTGCGCGTGAGGCCTAAGGTGATGACGGTGGCCGTGATCATCGCCGGCCTGCTGCCGATCCTCTGGGGCGGCGGTGCCGGTTCCGAAGTGATGAAGCGCATCGCCGCGCCCATGGTCGGCGGCATGATTACCGCGCCACTGATGTCCATGTTGGTTTTGCCGGCCGCGTACTGGCTGATGCGAAGGCAGCGTACACAGAAGGTTCGCGCACCGCAGGAGCTATAGCTTTACAAACCCGGGCAAGCCACGCGCCAAGCTGACTCGCCCGGGTAACGCGGCAGGAAGCATTACGGCGATGTAACTTTGACTTCATTTTTATGACAGGTTGAGCGGATATATTTTAATCACCACCTTGAAGGAGTGATTAAATATGAAAAGCCTCAAAGTTATTGCAGCCCTTGCCGTTATGGTTGTTTCCTCTGCCGCTCTGGCAGAAGGCGGCGCTGATCGTGTTTATGGTCGGATGATTCAGGCCAATGAGCAGGCCATGCAAGAGTATGCTGCCGCTAACGGAAAGAATCCGCCTGAAGTTATTCATTACCGCTACGGCATGAAACTCGATATCGCCAGGGTCGTGGCCACTACCCCGACGGACTCTAGCTGCGGTGTGATGCCGGCCCAGATGACCTACGAGGACTCCAATGGCGATCTGAATATTCTTGAATACCGGGCAGCCGGGACAGGTTGCCTTAATCAAAACTAGATAAATGACATCGCGCTGACTGAAATGTAATTTCCAAGTCACCCTGACGTTATTTGGCATGTGGTAATATGGCCGAGGCGCGCTTGGCTATGCCCGGCGCGCTTGGCACATATATGCGACCACACAATGACAACTGCCAATAACATCAGGAGCATTTATGAATAACAGGACCCTGTTAGGACTTTCTCTGCTCGCTCTGAGCGTCAGTGCCGGGCAAGCTGCAATGGCCGCCGGCGAGAAAGGCGAGGGATTTATCGAAGGCAGCAGCCTGACCATCCTCAATCGAAACCTCTACTTCAACCGCGATTTCCGTAAAGGCCAGTCCAGCAGCTCGGGTAATGGCTATTCGGAAGAGTGGGCGCATGGTGTGATAGGCAGATTCGAGTCTGGCTTCACCGAGGGCACCATAGGCTTCGGTGTCGATGCCTTTGCCATGCTAGGCATCAAGCTTGACACTGGCGACGGCCGTTCAGGAGCCGGGGGCACTGTCGATGTGCTGCCTTACAACAGCCTTGGGCAGGCTGAGGACAACTACTCCAAACTGGGGGGCGCGGTGAAAACTCGGTTCATGGATACCGAGATCAAGGTAGGCGACGTCTTTCCCGTCAGCCCGGTCGTCCAATACGGTGATGCACGGCTTTTACCGGAGAGTTTTCGAGGTGTCACCGTGGTCAACAGCAGCGTGGAAGGACTGTCGCTTCAGGGCGGTCGCCTCCACTCGATGAGCCAACCCAATACCAGCAGCATGCGCGACGGCTTCGCTACCTTCTACGCGGGCGAAGTGGACTCGCCATGGATCGCCTATTTCGGTGGTGATTACACGCTTAATGACAACGTCGGCTTTAGTCTCTACACCAGCCGCCTCAAGGATGCCTGGAATCAATATTACGCGGGCACCACGCTGAGCTACCCGCTTGCGGACGATGTCGCCTTGATCGGCGGGCTGAACTACTACAAGGCGGTCGATGAAGGGAAGCAGCTCCTCGGGAGCTTCGATAACAACATCTGGAGCGGCAAGGTCGGCATCCAATTCGGCGCTCATACAGTGCTGGTGGGTCTCCAGCGCAACAATGGCGATGATGACTTCGACTACTTGCGCCAATCGGACTCCATCTACCTCGACAACTCCATCCAGTACAGCGACTTCAACTCGCCGAAGGAGAAGTCATGGCAAGTGCGCTATGACCTGGATATGGAGCCTTTCGGTGTGCCTGGATTGAGCTTCATGACTCGATATGCCCAGGGCTGGGATGCCGACTACAGCAACGCCAACGAAGTCTATATGCGCCGTGATGACAACGGCGATCCGTTGACCAACCAGAAGCGCTGGGAGCGGGACATCGAGGCCAAGTACGTTGTGCAGACTGGATCACTGAAGGATATGTCTTTCCGTGTTCGCCAAATGACCACTCGCGCGACCGATTACGAGTCGGATCTGGATGAAGTCCGCCTGATTGTCGAGTACCCGCTGGAAGTTCTCTAACCCTGGCAAGCGGGCGGGTTGATTGCCCGCTCGCGCCTTGGTCCTGCTGTCCCCTCGTAGTGCTCCTTTGGTTTGGAGACAGCCCTTGGCGCCCTCGGGCGCCTTTTTTACTTAGGTTAAAGGACGTATGAAAATGAGTCGGCCACTACACACAAGCGGCCGTGCTGGCAGGCAGTACTACTGGGCGGGATATTCTGCAACGACCTGATCAGAACCCGTCTTGGTCAAGCCAATGACCTGGTAGGCATGCTGTACGCCATCGACTTCCATGCCGGGGGAGCCCGCCGGCATCCCGGGAACAGCGATGCCCAGCAGATCATCGCGCTTGGTGAGTTCGATGACCTGAGCCGCCGGCACATGACCTTCGACGAACTTGCCGTCAATCACCGCGGTGTGGCAAGACGCTAACCGTGGCGCGACGCCCAGTCTTTGCGTCACTGCTGTCATGTTGCTTTCAACATGGTCGACGACTTTGAAGCCATTCGCTTCGAGGTGTGAAATCCACTTCTTGCAACATCCGCAATTGGCATCACGATGGACATCAATCGTCAGGGCATCAGCTGCTTGAACCGCAGACGTGACGGAGAGAGCGGCCAGTAAGGCCAGATATTTAGCTTTCATGTACGTGCTCTTTGCCATCGGCGTGGGTGTGGGTCTTGGGCGAGGCATTCGGAGTTTGCTCGGAATGATGGTCTCCGCCGCTTGGGGCGGCCTCATCCCCGGCATGGTGGTCATCGCCACTCATATCCGAATGGTGACCTGCCTTAGGTGCGGAGCCACCCTCGCTATCCGTAGCCGCGGCATCGTGATGACCAGGCTCTCCAGCATCACCTGATCCATGATGGTCATCGCCACCGCCACTATTGTCATGATGGCCAGGCTTGTTGTCGCCGTGCTGTCCTTCTTGGTTATGCATCTGCGTTTCCCCACCACCGTGCTGATGGCCGCCACTGGATGCGACGAGTGTTTGGTATTGCTTGGCATCCATCGTCGGCAGTTGGTTGAGGAAGGCAACCATGCCCCAGATGTACTCGTCTCCCATGCTCTTGCCCCACGCAGGCATACCCGTTGCCTTGATGCCATGCTTGATCACCCAGAACGCTGCTGACGGATTGCCATCGACACCGATCTTGGCGAGGTTGGGGGGCGCAGGATAAAGCGATTGGCTTAGCTCGGTCTCCGCCACACCTGGCGCCAAATGACAGCCGATACACATGGAGTTGTAGTTGCCCGCACCGGCGCGAATAAGAGCTTGATCATCCAGGTTGGGAACCTCGATGTCCCGCGAACGGACTTCGATAGAGCGGTCACGGGCCATCGTGAGAAACGCATACACTGCAGGAAAATGGGGATCATCGGCCCCCACGTTGACCACGCCAAAGTAGGCGCCGGCCAGGACAGCTGTGCTACCGACCACGCCGGCCGCCACCAAAGTTTTAATTGTTCTTTTCATGTCAGGTTCTCAAAACCACATCCGGATACCGGCGACAAAACGCGCCTCGTCTACATCACCGCCCTCGTCGCGCACCATGTCTGCCGTGTTGCCATAGGAGCGGCTCCAGGAAACCCCGATATAGGGGGCAAACTGCCTGACAATCTCGTAACGCAGACGCAAGCCGAGCTCGGTATTTGCCAACCCAGACCCCACACCTCGCTCAGGATCGTTCTTGCCGTAGAAGTTCATTTCGGCAGTTGGCTGGAGAATCAGCCGGTTGGTCAGCAGAATGTCGTACTCGCCCTCCAGTCGGGCAGCAGTTTGGCCATTCTCGCCGACGAAGGCCGTGGCTCCGGCCTCAAAGGCGTAAAGCGCCATGCCCTGGATACCGAAGGCGGCCCAAGTCTGCGGCGACTCCGGTTTGAAGTCCTGGCGAACGCCCGCGACGACATCCCACCAAGGGCCGATCGAGCGGCCGTACAGCAGCTGTAATTCAGCATCCTCGGTCACGCCGTTGGTACGCTCGCCTTCGGAGCGGAACCAGACCCGGTTGATATCACCGCCTACCCAGCCCGACGCATCCCAGGCCAGGGTGCTGCCCTCATCTGCGTCCTGGTATTCGAGCTGATCGAGCAGGAAAAAACTGTTGATGGCGCTGTCGTGAACCTTGTGGCCAGGCAGTGGCGGGAAAGCCGCTTGGCGATCAGCATCCGTCAGAACGGGAATCGGCGTACGGCTGGTGGTTCTCGGGGCTTCAGCGGAGCCATGGTTCATCTTTGAATGATCCATGCCCTCCATCTGTCCTTGCATGGCGCCATGCCCCATCTTGCTGTGATCCATAGCCTGGGCCTTCTCTTGGCTCTGGCCGTGGCCCATCTGGCTATGATCCATGCTGCCCGAAGCACCCTGCATGGCACCATGGTCCATCTTGCTGTGATCCATGCCCTCCATCGGCGCTTTGGCGGAACCGTGGCCCATCTGGCTGTGGTCCATCGACATGGAGCCGTGCCCCATTGCCGAATGATCCATTTCTTCCGCAGCCTGGGTAACGCCGCCGCTGAGTGCACTCAGCGACACGGCCAGCGCTATGAGGGACGGGCGTGAAAACCTAGTGGTCATGGTTCGAACCTGCTTCGGCTTCGGTGCCGCCATGCTTATCCATCATCTTCTCGTGCCCCATATCGTCATGGTTCATACCCTCATGATCCATGGCGCCATGATCCATCTGCTGGCCAGCGGCCTTGCCTTTCGATTGATCTGCAGGCTTGTCACTGGCGTCGGGCGCAGCCGACTCGGCAGCATGTTGTTCGTGCTCGCTGTGCCCCTCACCTGCCAATGACGTCGGCGCGTGCAGAACAGCCAAAAGACTGAACATCGCTGCGCTGCCAAACAGGGCATTACGCTTCATAAAAGTACTCATCAGAAATCTCCTTTACTCATCCACACGGACTTCACGGAACATGCCCATTTCCATGTGGAGCAACAGGTGGCAGTGATAGGCCCAACGACCCAACGCATCGGCAGTCACCCGATAGCTGCGCTTGGAACCTGGCGGCATGTCGATGGTGTGTTTACGCACCAGGAAATTGCCGTTCGCATCCTCCAGATCACTCCACATGCCATGAAGATGGATCGGGTGAGTCATCATGGTGTCGTTGACCAGCGTGATGCGAACACGCTCGCCGTACTTGAGGCGTAGAGGCTCGGCGTCAGAGAACTTGATTCCATCGAAGGACCAGGAGAATTTCTCCATATGCCCGGTGAGGTGCAGCTCGATGGTGCGACTTGGCTCACGCCCGTCCGGATCAGGGAAGGTGCTGCGCAGGTCAGAGTACGTCAGCACGCGCCGGCCGTTATCACGCAGGCCGATACCTGGGTCGTCCAACTTATGCGTTGGTGTCATGGTTTGCATATCGACCAGCGGGTTGTTGGTCTCTGAGGCCGGGTGTGCCTGCATGTTGCCAGCCATGCCAGCCATGCCCGAATGATCCATTCCAGCCATCTGGCTGTGATCCATACCAGCCATGCCACCCTGCATGCTGCCATGATCCATTCCCGCCATATTGCCCTGATCCATCCCGGCCATGTTCCCGTGATCCATACCGCCCATGCTGCCGTGATCCATACCCATGTCGCCCATGGCAATCAGCGGACGCGGGTCGGGGCTGGGTACTGGTGCACTCAACCCCTCCTGTACAGCAAGGGTGCCGCGCGCATAGCCAGTGCGATCCATGGATTGGGCAAACACGGTATAGGCCTGTTCGCTGTCTGGTTCGACGATCACGTCGTAGGTCTCGGCCACGGCGATACGGAACTCGTCGACGCTGACCGGTTTGACGTGCAGACCATCGGCCGCAACCACAGTCATCTTCAGGCCCGGGATGCGCACATCGAAATAGGTCATCGCCGAGGCGTTGATGAAGCGCAGGCGGATCTTTTCGCCCGGTTTGAATATGCCGGTCCAGTTGCCATCAGGTGCCTGGCCATTCATCAGGTAGGTGTAGGTGTAGCCACTGACGTCAGCGAGATCCGTCGGGCTCATCTTCATCTCGGCCCACATCTTGCGATCGGCTACCGCAGCGGACCACCCCATCTCGCTCACGTCATTGATGAAATCACCAACGGTGCGCTTGTGGTAGTTGTAGTAGTCCGACTGCTTTTTGAGCTTGGCCAGTACCCGCGCTGGATTTTCATCGGTCCAGTCGCTCAGCAGCACGACATAATCACGGTCGTAACTGAAGGGCTCGGGTTCCTTGGCGTCGATGACCAGCGCGCCGTATACGCCGACTTGCTCCTGGAGCCCCGAGTGGCTGTGATACCAGTAGGTGCCGTTCTGGTTGACCTTGAACTTGTACTCATACATGCCGTCGGGGGCGATGCCATGGAAGCTCAGGCCCGGAACGCCATCCATGTTCGCCGGCAGGATAATGCCGTGCCAGTGAATGGACGTGTCCTCCTTGAGGCGGTTGCGTACGCGCAACGTCACGGTCTCGCCCTCCCGCCAGCGCAGGATTGGGCCTGGCAGCGAGCCATTGATCGTCATGGCGGTACGCGCTGCGCCGGTGATGTTTACCGGAGTCTCTCCGATAAACAGGTCGAAATCGTTACCGCTCAGCACGTTCGGCTGACCTGGGCTGGTTACCGCCCAGACCGGCGTGCGCCACATGCCCATGCCGCCGAGAATACCGGCGGCGGCGAGGCCTTTGACGAAAGTACGTCTTGTGGTTTTGCTTTGCATGCCGTTATGTCCAATCCGTCAGATGAGCCGGTGATATGCATCCGGTCTCGGGTTCATTGACTGCTCCAGTGTCGGGAGATTTGATCTTCAAGCCTTGCGTGCTGCGCAAGTTCCCCCTGACACCAAGCAGTATGAATCTGCCATATCTCAACCATCCGGGTGATTACATTTCTGTAAGGTTGAGGGGGCTCAGCAGCTGGCGTGTTCCGCCTGTTTGGCTTGGCTGCCGGCGACAGGAGCTTCATCGTTCTGCTGCTTGGCCAACTGATAGGCTTCCAGCGAGACCTGGCGGGCTTGTTCCATGCGTGCAAACGTGCGATCAGCACCGCCTTCGGCCATCGCCAGGCTGGAAACACTCAGGGCAGCAACTACAAACAGGGTTTTGATCGATTTCATTTCGTTAATCCTCAGAAGTTTAGAAGCCCCTGTAACTAGTGGGGACGAGCGTTAAGCTCGCTGCTACGTTAACCACGACGCCCTGTCAGCAACCTGATCCGAACATTACAGTTCTGTCAGTTTGCTATTTCTTTCTTGTAGGCCCTCCTGAAGGCTCGGTACTGTCTTCCTGCCCGCGCAGCCTTGCGGATTCCATGGGCCTGATCGGTAGCAATGCCTGAGCTAACTCGTTCATTCGCACCGACGGATCGCGACCATCAAACAATCAAGAGAGATAGCCACTATGTCGAACAAATCCAACGTAGCTACCGGTGCCGCCTTGGCTCTGGTGGCCGCCAGCCTGTTCTCCACCCTGCCCGTCCAGGCTGCTCAGGAAACCAAAGCAGCAGAAGTGAAGTGCTTCGGGATCAATGGTTGCAAAGGGCAGAACGACTGCATGACCGCGAAAAACGACTGCAAAGGCCAAGGCGAATGCAAAGGCCAAGGGTTCAAGTTGATGACCCAGACCAAATGTGACGAAGCCGGTGGCAAAACCAGCGAATAAGGCGGTTCAGGGGAGTGCATGCCACTCCCCTGCTGGAGTCTCGAATGAGTAAGCGCAAAACTCTGGGTTTCGGTCTTGGCCTTCGTAACGAGTATTACCGGCAGATCCTGGAGGAACGGCCTGCGGTCGACTGGTTCGAGATCATTTCCGAGAATTACCTGGTGGAGGGCGGCAAGGCTCTCTACTTCCTTGATGCGATCGGCGAGCACTACCCCCTGGTGATGCACGGAGTATCTCTTTCGATTGGCGGCTCACATGCCTTGGACATAGACTACCTACGACAGCTCAAGCAGCTGGCGGATCGGGTGCAGCCTCAGTGGGTGTCTGATCACCTGTGCTGGAGTCGAGGCAACGCCCATCAACTTCACGATCTGCTACCGCTGCCGTTTACCCAGGAGAGCCTGCTGCATGTCGCGGCCCGGGTGCGCTTGGTGCAGGATGTTTTGGAACGTCCCATCGTGCTGGAGAACGTTTCCTCCTACGTGCAGTGGACAACATCCAGCATGAGCGAGTCTCAGTTCCTCTCGGAGCTCAGTTACCTGACCGGGTGCGAGCTGCTTCTCGACGTGAACAACGTCTACGTCAGTTCGCGCAACCAGGGTTTCGACCCTTGGCAGTTCATCATGGAATTGCCGCACGAGCGGATTCGGCAAATTCACCTGGCCGGGCACAGCGATTACGGGCAGTACCTCATCGACACCCATGACCAGCCCATCGCTGATCCGGTTTGGTCTCTCTACAGCAAGACTTTGAGCTACTTGGGCCCGACATCGACCTTGATCGAGCGGGATGACCAGTTTCCGCCGCTGGAAGAGCTGTTGTCCGAATTAGCACATGCCCGTGCTATCGCCAAATCTGTGATATCGGGGGCCACCCCTTGAGCCTGATCGCCCTACAGACTGCATTTGAAACTTACCTGACAGGTGACAGTGCCCTGCCCTCCAACGAGCTTTTGGAGCAGATCCGAGGTAGCACAGCGCTGAGTGCTCTCGAAGGCCTGCAGATCTACCACAACGCTTACCGTTCGCGCCTGCTTGCGGTCTTGCGAGAAGACTTCCCTGCCCTGCTTCACTGGATAGGCAACGAATCATTCGAGCAGCTCGCACTGGCCTACTTGGCCGCCTGGCCACCACGACATTTCAGCATTCGCTGGCTGGGCGAGAAGCTGCCCGAGTTCATTAGCAGCTACGTCGAAGAACCCCAACTATCGCCGATGCGCGAACTCGCGGAACTGGAATGGGCCTTTACACTGGCCTTCGACGCTCAGGATGTCGAAGCGCTTTCGCTGGAGACCATGAGTGATTTTTCGGCTGAAGACTGGATTTCACTCAGGGTTTCCCTGACTGCATCTGCCCGGTGGTTGCAGCTGCAGTACAACACGCTGGAGTTGTGGAAAGCCGCCAAGTCCGGCAGCTTGCTGCCTGATATTACCCGCCTGCCAACGAACCTAGCCTGTCTTGTGTGGCGTCATGAACTCGTCTGCCAGTACCGGAGCCTGGAGCCAGCGGAGGCTTCGGCATTGCAGTTTCTCATCGAGGGCGGATCGTTCGCTGAACTCTGCGAGTCGTTGAGCGCCACGCATGGCGAGCAAGCTCCCTTGCAAGCCGCGACCTGGTTGAAGTTGTGGGTCAACGACGGTTTGCTAAAGCGCGGCCAGCTATTACACGAATGACCCGGAACCTTTAGGCTAGCGCTCTCTCTTTGGCCACTCCGAGCGCTTCTATGACTCACCCCATCATTCATTTCAAACAGCAAGCCTTGCTTGACCCGGAGACCTATCAGGCAATGCTGGCCGACGGCGTTGGTCACTGGGAGCGGCTTGCAGGAGAAGTCGTCGGCATAGAAGACGAAAAAAGCCACGAGTTCGCTGCATTGAAAAGCCTGTTCAAGCGCAAGCGGTACTCCTATGACACGCTGGAAATGCGCGAGCCAGGCGATCACTCAAACTGGCTTCGCGGCCGAGATGGTTCAGAAGGTATGACCAACGAGGTCACCAGTATCCCAGGGCTAAAAGAGCTCTCAGAACTGGAGATTTAGTGGGATAGCAGGTCAGCGCTCAAGCGCTGACCTGGGCCGAATAGCCAAGCTCCTGGATGAGTTCGCGGATCGATTCGGCACTTTCTGTGCTCTCAACGGTGACCTTGCCGGCCGCTCGATCCACTTCTACTCGTGCATCCTGATCCAGAGCTTGAATGGCCTTCGTGATTTTGCTCACGCAACTGCCACAGCCCATCCCCGCAACACTCAGACTAAACATGTCTTTCACCTCATTTCGTCCGCGGCTCAAGTTACCGCACGGACAGCATCGACCTTGACACGATGGCAAGGTCAAGCCCGTAAGCGCTACAAAAGGATCAGCCGTTTACCACGGGCGTAAGGATGGGGGTTGGTGAACACACCACGACATGCCTTGCGCCCCTCGTCAGTGCGACGTATAGATTCTGGGGGGTCATAAGCTCAGGATGCAGGACAACCGAGACATCCGCCTCCAGCCCCTTGAGAAGTAATGTGCTGCCTACAGAGCGTCTTGCGATCGGTCGGGCAAGGTGTCTATTGCGCTCTCGCGCTTGAATGGCTGCACTCAGAAAGTCGGCAGCACCTCCCACCACCGCTTGCATTGCAGACCGGCAGCAGTACAGAACCTCCGGTCGGTATACACGTGCCCCGTGCTGCTCAGCGAGCGTATCGATCACACGGAGCGCTTGCCCCAATGTTGGCGCTGCTACGAAATCGATCGCCGCAGCCTCGGCCGCGGTCGGAGGCGTTCGGGCCCTTCCTGCACGCAGCGACTCCACGCGCGTTCGCAGGTTTGCTGCACCTACCCCCGTCATTACGCTGGAAGCAAACTCCACAAGTTGTGCCAGAGCATTGGCACCCTGCAAGTCAAAGTTCCTGGCGAAGTTGACGAGATCTCTCAGGTCGACGGCTTCTACGGCCATGGCACCGGGTGTCTGGCTCGTGAGCTGATGGCGACCTTGCACGTTGATGGAGTCCCCGATGATGAGGACGCTACCCTGAGCGTTGGGAGCTTCGGTTCTCGCGGCCACCAGTCGCTGCTGAACTTCGGTTCCGGCGTTTAGCTGCACCCAACGCACTTCTGCTGGAGCCGTGCGCAGATCCACCGGCTGACCAGCTTGAAGTTGTTGCCTTATGGCGAGCAGCCACTGCCCGAGGTTCTCAGCTCCAGCCAGCCGCCAGCGCCACGGTATCCTCAACTCTCCCGCTGCGGGAAACAGGGGTTGCACCTCATTCGCCCAATGCACCAGTCGATTGCCACGGAAGCTGAATATGGCTTGCATCGGGTCACCGAGCACGCAGGTCGGAAGCACCTGGGCCAAACCAGACACGATGGCGTGCTGGACGACGTTGCAGTCTTGGTACTCGTCGACAAGCAACCGTGCATAGGTGGCGCGAAGGGGCTGAGCGAGGTGACCGGCCTGCAACAACTGCATGGCGGCCTCCCGAATTGCCGGGTAGTCAGTATTGGGTTGATGCAGCTGTAGGATCTGCGGGTTATGGCCGCTTCGCGCTGGGAACTTAGCGATCAGGCGCATCGAGAATCCGTCAATGGTGGAGACTCGATATGCGGAGTTAGGAACACCGGCTCGTCTCAGGCGCGCCCGTAAGGCCGCAACGCCGGCGTTCGTATGTGTCAAGACGAGGATGGGTTTGCTCTGCGTATGCGCGATGAGCGTCTCGGCAATCAATTGCGTTTTCCCACAACCTGCGGGGGCCGTTATGGAGCCACGCTCGATAGCGAAAAGATCAATCTCAGGGGGCACTTGTAAACGTCCAGAGCTGATTCGTGACTGCCATGAAGCCCGGTTCGGCGTTCTGTAAAGACGGACCGACGATGTCCCTTGCAACCTCCTGATAGGTTGTCAGCGACTTGAACCAGCCGCTGTTGCGGAAACGGGATGCGGTTCCCAGCAGCTCTCGTCTCTCAGGTGAGTACCCATCCACGAGTCGCTCGGCTCGGATATCGTTCAGCGTCACGCGGCCTTGGGACTTCGTCTGAATGTGTGCGTTCATCAGCTCTGCACCCACTATTGTTTCGGCTTTCGCCAGAAGTGCATCGAGTGCTTGCTCACTGAGATGGCGGAAGATCTCGTCCTCCAACGTGAGGCCTGGTCGCCATGTAAGAATTTGCCCGCCGGCGGCCAAGAATGCTTCAGCGAGCCCCGCGGTCGAAGGCTTGTCGGCATCTACAAAAACCATCACGCGGTAACCCAAGTTCAGAAGTGCTGTTCCCCGGATAAGACTGTTATCGGGGCTTCCCCCGCCGGCGTCCACATACGCGCCGCCATGGGCCAGGAATGAGGTAGCGCCAAAACTGACCCACCATTGGTCAAGGCCACGCGCGAAGCCAACCTCGCTGGCCCCCTCGCAAACGATGATGGATTTGGCGAGGAATGCTTCGGGGTCCTTCCGAAGGGTACTTTGTACCTCGTTGGCTTCC
Source organism: Halopseudomonas sp. L-58 (assembly GCF_056859475.1). Lineage (NCBI taxonomy): Bacteria > Pseudomonadati > Pseudomonadota > Gammaproteobacteria > Pseudomonadales > Pseudomonadaceae > Halopseudomonas > Halopseudomonas sp. L-58. The sequence continues at coordinate 8,314 of NZ_JBSXON010000030.1, read as the reverse complement.
CCAGCTGGCATAACACTGTGGCGCTGAGGTGCTGACCGAACAACGAATAACTGGCTGCCGGACAGCTCGCGCAGCGCGACCGGCGAGTGCGTCGTCATGAACACTTGCAACGGAGCGGCAGCGTCCTTTGCACCCAGCGAGTCCAGGAATCGCATGAGCCGATGAGGTTCAAGCCCGTATTCCACCTCATCAACCAGGGCAATTGGCGCGGCGCTGGCCGCAGCCCTTTGAAGCCCTGCCACTAGCAAGCGTGACGAGCCCGTGCCAAGGGAGCGCAGCGGAATACCTGTTTCACTGTGCAGCGCGATCGCCCCCTCGCCAATCGACACAGAATGTGCGTCAAGGAGCGCCTGAGGCATAGCCCCGACCGAAACGCCAAGATGCTGTGCTGTGCGTTGCACGACCTCAAGCGTCTGGGTCAGATGTTCGGCTGCTTGATTGCCAAAGTTCGCTCTTGCTTGCCTAGCGGCGCGCGCCAGTTCAGCACCAAGCTCGGCGCGCTCATCGGTAAGTCGATTGAGCACTGAGCCACGACTCCACGACAGGTTCGAGCTCGCAAAGCTGCCGATACGGGCGGGCGCTAGTGCCGCTCGTTCTTTCCAGGGAAGAGTGCGTTCAAGTTGCTGCTGCTCCGCGCGCTCGGAGAAAAGTGTCCAAACAGGCTCCAAATCGGCACCAACTTGCAGACGCAAGGTGATGACGGTCTCCAGCCCCGCTCGCGGTTCGTCTTCGACTTCCCCCGTACCGGGATGGAATCCACGCAAGAACTCGCCGTAGACATCGATATCCATCAGCGATAACGGCAGATCGCCAAGCGCCACGCTGATGGTGATGGGTACATCGACGTTTAATGCGAAGAAGTCCATGTCGCCGAACGTGCCGCCTCGGCGGGCGCCGACGCAAAGGTCAATCGCGTCCAGGATGCTGGACTTCCCACTGTCACCCGGACCAATGAGGCAGTTAATTCCGGGGGCCGGCACCCAGTCGAGCGCCTGGATAGACCGGAAGTTGCTAATTTGCAGTCGGCGAATGCGGGCCACGGAGAATCCTCATGGGGTAACGACTGTCAGTCTCCTACTCGCAGCGGGAACGATCCATAGAACGTCCCCTCGTCATCAGGTGATGCGACTGATAGGTCAAGTTGCAAGCTACCGTACGGTATTTTCCGGTCAGATGCGCATTTAAAAAATCGCCCTGCAGGTAGGCACATCGTCTTGTCTAGCTGACTAGCCAACGTCCGTTGCTTTCAACCTAAGCGCATTGAAAACCACCGAGGCTGAACTGACGCTCATTGCCAGAGCAGCGATCAAGGGCGACAGAAGATGTCCTGTCAGCGGATACAGCAGCCCGGCCGCTAGCGGGATTCCCATCGCGTTGTAGAGGAATGCAAAGGCAAGGTTCTGCCTCATGTTCTTCACCGTGGCCACCGACAAGGTGCGCGCCCGCAGGATGCCCATCAGGTCTCCCTTGACCAGGGTCACTTGGGCGCTGTTCATCGCCACGTCGGTGCCCGTGCCCATAGCGATGCCTACGTCGGCCCTGGCCAAGGCCGGCGCATCGTTGATGCCGTCGCCCGCCATGGCAACACGCCGGCCATAGCTCTGCAGTTCGGCGACTAATTTCTCCTTGTCCTGCGGTTTCACCTCGCCATGCACCTCCTCGATGCCTAACTGCTTCGCCACGGCTCTTGCTGTGGTGAGGCCATCGCCAGTGGCCATGATGACCTTCACGTCAGCGTTCTGGAGTTGAGCAACAGCCTGTTGGGAGGTCGGTTTGATTGGATCGGAAACGGCCAGGAGACCCGCCAGGCGACCATCGACGGCCAGATAGATGATGCTGATGCCCTCCAGGCGCAGTTGCTCTGCACGGTTACGCAGCGGAGTAATATCGACGCCCGCCTCCTCCATCAACGCTGTGTTCCCAAGCTGCAGTTGATGGCCATCGACCTGTCCGCGTACACCAATACCTGAGCCAGATTCGAAGGTCTCCGGTTTCACCAGGGCAAGACCCTGTTTACGCGCATGATCGACAATGGCATGCGCCAGCGGATGCTCGCTGCCCTGGTCGAGGCTTGCGGCCAAGCGCAGAACCTCGACCGAGTCGAACGGCCCGGTTCCCTCTGCACTATGAAAGGCCGGCCGCCCCTGCGTCAGTGTCCCGGTCTTGTCGACGATCAAGGTGTCGATTTTGCAGAGGTTCTCGATAGCGCTGGCATCGCGGAACAACACACCGCTGCTGGCGGCCTTGCCGGTCGCGACCATGACCGACATCGGCGTTGCCAAGCCCAGGGCGCATGGGCAGGCAATGATCAGTACGGCCACAGCGTTGATCAGGCCAAATACCCAACCTGATTCCGGCCCGAACACCCCCCAGCCAAAAAATGTCAGGATCGCGATCAGGATCACCCCCACCACGAAATACCCTGCCACGGCATCGGCCATACGCTGCATGGGCGCCTTGGAACGCTGGGCCTTAGCCACCATCTGGACGATCTGCGACAACATGGTTTCGGCGCCCACCTTCTGCGCTTCCATCACCAGGCTGCCGTGGGTGTTCAGGGTGGCACCGATGAGGGTATCCCCTGCCCGCTTGGTGACGGGCACCGGCTCGCCGGTGAGCATCGACTCGTCGACAGCGCTCTCGCCCTCCAGCACGGTGCCATCCACCGGGACTTTTTCGCCCGGCCGGACACGCAAGTGGTCACCCTGATGGACGTGGGTCAGCGGAATATCTTCTTCCTGGCCGTCAGGCCTGATGCGCCGGGCAGTCTTGGGGGCCAATCCCAGCAGTGACTTAATGGCGGCAGAGGTCTGCGAGCGGGCTTTGAGTTCGAGCATCTGGCCCAACAGCGTGAGCGAGATGATCACCGCGGCGGCCTCGAAGTAGACGCCGATGCGTCCATCCTGAACGAAGGCCGCCGGGAACCACTGCGGCACCAGGGTGGCTGCCACGCTGTAGAGGTAGGCGGCTGCAGTTCCTAATCCGATCAGGGTCCACATATTAGGGCTGCGTTGCCGGATGGAGTCTATTCCGCGAGTGAAAAATACCCAGCCACCCCAAAGCGTCACGGGCGTTGCCAGAACCAGCTCAACCCAGTTCTGGGATGTTCCATGGAACAGCTGCAAGGAATGACCAGCCATCGCCAGCACAGTCACGATGACGGTCAATGGCAGGGTCCACCAGAACCGCAGCGAGAAGTCCTTCAGCTCTGGATTTTCCTCCTCTTCCAGCTCCGGGATGACAGGTTCCAGCGTCATCCCGCAGATCGGGCAGTTTCCGGGAGCCGGTTGACGGATTTCTGGATGCATCGGGCAGGTGTATTCAGCACCTACAGGTGTCGATGTGGGTGCTGGAGTCGCGTGCTTGTGATGCTCCCCATGAGACTGATGGCTCATGTACTGATGAGGATCTGTTTGGAATTTCTCTAGGCACTTCGCACTGCAGAAATGATAGGCCTTCCCTTCAAAGCTCTCGCGATAAGGGCCATCAGGTTTGACCTCCATGCCACACACCGGGTCGCGCTGGCTCTCGGAGTGGGCGTGCGAGTTATGTGAATGATCCTGGTCATGATGGCAGGAGGTCTTTTGCATGCGATCTATGTCCTTTCTTCGTCCTTGGAAACAGCGGTGCTGCTGGAGTGGGAGTGCCCGCCGTGATTGTGGCCAAACAGATGCATCAGCGGGCATAGCAGCAGGATGAGGTACGGCAGGGCCTGCGAAAGATGACCGTAATGCTCACGCGCTACATAGAAGATGCCGATTACGGCCAGCATGATCAGCGCAATGCCAATCTTGCTCTTCCAAAAAGGCGGCTCAGTGGTACAGGTGTGATGGGTATGGTCCACGACAATAGCCTCGTTTCAATGGCGGCCGGATCAGTATAGGTGTCTCAGACTGGACGGAGTTGACGAGTATCAATAAACGTCAGCGTACGGTCACCTTACCGACCATTCCCGACTGATAATGTCCTGGAATATTGCAGGCGAACTCCAGTTCGGTGGCGGCGGAGAAGGTCCAGATCAACTCTTCGCGTGCTCCAGGTTCGACAAGAACACTGTTGGGGTCATCGTGTTCCATACCGACCATCTTCATGCCGCCCATGGCATGGCCCATATTGCTCATGTCATGTGCACCTGTAGGGGACAGCGTGCCGTTCTGAAACATCGCGGCCATCTCTTTCTGGTGCGCGGCATGGGATGCCGCTTTGCCAAGATTGAATTCGTGTAGCAGTGCACCGTCATTTTTCAGGACGAAGCGAACTGTCTCGCCTGCTTTGATCTCCATTGCTTTGGGTTCGAAGAAGATGTCCCCCATCCGGACTTCGATGGTGCGATCTACTGCCTGACCGTCTCCCGGTTGCCCAATACTGTCTTTCTTGTGGCCCGGGCTGGCCAGCGCATTGGCAGCACTGAGCAGCAAGCCAAGGGTGGTGATTATGAAAGCGGGTCTGAGTTTCATGGTGTGCCTCTGAGGTGTTGAGGAGGGATGAGTCCCGATGCTAATGAGGTGCAGCTGGCGGTACGCTGACGTGAAAACTACATCGCAGTAAGGTTCGTCAGATCGGTGCTACCCAGCTCGCGGCCAACGGGTAGCACCGATGCCGGACTAACGCAGAGCAAACTCACCGACCATCCCCGCCTGGTAATGCCCAGGCAATGTACAGGCGAAGCTCAAACTGCCCGCCTTAGGGAAGGTCCACACGAACTCTTTGGTTGTGCCGGGCTCGACGAGAACCGCGTTCGGGTCGTCATGCTTGGCTTTGATGACTTCCGGATAGCCTGGAGGGTTGGAGTCTCCCGTGCCATAACGCTCATGCCAGACAATGCGCTCGGCCATGCCGGTCGGGGTCAGTGTGCCGTCCTTGAACAAGGACGCCATCTTGCGCTGGTGCTCCAGCTGGGACGCTGCCTGCCCGATGTTGAACTCGTGCATCAACGCGCCCTCGTTCTTCAGAACGAAGCGCACGGTTTCACCTGGCTTCACATCGATCGTTTTCTGGCTGTAGTTGATGTCGTCCATCTTTACCAAGATGGTACGAGTCGCTGGCGTCGCCTGGGCCTGCTGCCCAATGCCATTGCTACTGCCGCCGACCTCGGCAAATGCCGGAAAGGTGGTGCTGATGAACAGAGTGCTGATCAGCAGTTTAAGGGGTAAGCGTTTCATGGTGAGACCTCGAGATGGGTGCTGGAAATCTCATGCTATTCCCCGCTTGCTGCCAGGCCGCTGACCCCAAAACTACAATTGCGTCAGCTGGGAAAAAGCACGGCGCCATAAAGGCGCCGCTAGGCCAAAGGAGCAATCACGGAAGGCCTGGAAGATGGGGGAAATCTTTACTGATGGCATTCCTTGTCGGCCATCATCAGCTTGTGCTCTCGAATCATTTGACCCAGCACGTCGTCTACCAGCTTGTCATGCTTTTCCATCCAGGCCAGATGCTCTTCGGCAGACATGTTTGGCGCGGGATGTTCGTTGTGCAGCTGGCTCATGATGTCTTCGAGCATGTTCATATGCTCCTTCATGTGCACATGCCGCTCGCCGACCGGGGCCTTCTCCGCCTGGATCAGCACGGCTTCTGCTTTGTCGCGCATCTGCTGGATGCGCTAGAATACACGGTCGCTGCCCCCTTCGGCCCAAGCCATGGAAGACAGCAGTAGCGAACCAACCAGAAGCAAAGGTTTCAGCGATTTCATGGGCAGTCTCCATCAGTGCAAACTATGGCCGGCACCTCTGCTTTTGGTCTGTCGAGGGCCGAGAGCACAACCTAGTACTCATGCTTGCACCCTAGACAAGCCACCCTGTCAGTGAGCTGAAGTCAGAATTACATTTTCGTAAGCTTCTGGTTGGGGCCGCGGTTTGCCTGCAAACTCAGGCCACCCGACTTTTGGAGTATGCACACATGAAACTACTGGTAGCTGAAGACGAACCCAAAACCGGTACGTACCTCCAGCAAGGTCTCACCGAGGCTGGGTTCAATGTCGACCGGGTTATGACCGGTACAGATGCCCTTCAGCATGCACTTAGCGAAGCCTATGACCTGCTAATTCTGGATGTAATGATGCCTGGGCTGGACGGTTGGGAAGTGCTGCGCATGTTGCGCGCAGCAGGAAAAGACGTCCCCGTAATGTTCTTGACGGCACGCGATGGTGTGGAAGACCGCGTTAAAGGGTTGGAGCTGGGTGCGGACGACTACCTGATCAAGCCATTTGCTTTCTCAGAGCTTCTGGCCAGGGTCAGAACGCTGTTGCGCAGAGGTAATGGTTCGCCGACGCAGACCACCATGAAAATTGCCGATCTGGAAGTCGATCTGATGAAGCGACGTGCTGTCCGGGGCGGGAAAAGAATTGACCTGACGGCGAAGGAATTTTCACTACTGGAGTTACTGCTGCGCCGACGCGGTGAAGTGCTCCCGAAGTCGCTGATTGCCTCTCAGGTTTGGGACATGAACTTCGACAGCGACACCAATGTCATTGAGGTCGCGGTACGCCGGCTACGCGCAAAAATCGATGACGATTTCGATCTCAAGCTGATTCATACCGCCCGCGGCATGGGGTACATGATGGATGCTCCGGAGTGAATATGAAGCACCTTTCGCTGACCGCACGCATGAGCTTGATGTTCATGTCCGCGGTAATTGCAGTCCTGACGGTAGCAGGGCTGAGTTTCAATATGCTCAGTCAGCACCATTTCAAGATGCAGGATCGGCAGGCCCTGGTGGAGAAACTCGAATCTACCAAACATCTCCTCAACAATGCCCGCGGTGAAGCGAGCCTTTCGGAAGAATTACCGCAGTTGCGGGCCTTGCTGGGAGCACATCAGGACCTGGCGGCCACCATCCTGGCTAGCGACGACACAGTGTTATTTTCCGACCCCAGAGCAGTCGAGGTGCCTGAGCGCTTCAGGCGCGCAAATGAGCAGAACATGTGGGAGTGGCAGAACGGCCAGCACATGTACCGCGGTATGACGGCCCAAATCTCGGTAGCCGATCAACCTGAGCCTCTCACAGCCCTGCTGATTCTCGACGTAACCAATCACACACACTTCTTCGACACGCTGCAGCGATGGTTCTGGATTGGACTGATCATCAGTGCCTTGGTCAGTGCCGCGCTCGGCTGGGTGGTAGCTCGCAGTGGCCTCAAGCCTCTGCGGCAAGTCACTCGCGTGGCCTCCGGGATGTCCGCCCGATCATTGCAGGAGCGAATTCCTCTCGAACCAGTACCGCAAGAACTTCAGCAGTTAGTTCTGTCCTTCAACGCGATGCTGGCTCGACTTGAAGAGGCCTTCATTAGACTCTCCAACTTCTCGGCGGACATCGCACACGAACTACGAACGCCCGTCAGCAACCTCATGACCCATACTGAGGTGGTCTTGAGCCATAAGCGCGACATCACCGCATACGAGGAGAACCTCTACTCCAACTTGGAAGAATTGAAGCGCATGTCTCGAATGATTGATGACATGCTGTTCTTGGCCAAGGCTGATAATGGCTTAATCATCCCAGAGCAGGCCAGGATCGAACTGGCTGACGTAGTCTACAAGCTGTTTGACTACTACCACCTCCTAGCCGAAGAGCGTGGCATTGAGCTATCGCTCACAGGCAAAGGCCAAGTGCTGGGAGATCGGCTGATGCTTGATCGCGCGCTATCCAACTTGCTGTCCAATGCGCTGCGCTACACGCCGGCGGGACAGACAATTTCGGTTCTGATCCGCGGGACAGAGGACTCCACTACCTTCAGTATCGAGAACCCAGGGGACACAATCAGCTCAGAGCATTTAGAGAAGCTCTTCGACCGATTTTACCGGGTCGACCCCGCTCGGCGGGAGGGAAGCCCGAGCAACGCCGGGCTCGGACTAGCCATCACCCGGTCCATCATTGAGGCTCACAAAGGCCGCATCTGGTGCACCTCAGCCGCTGGCCTCACGGGCTTTCACATCGAATTGCCCCATTCCAGATGATGCCGGTCTGGCGGTAAGTAGGCTACAGCTAACCGCTAGCCCAACTTAAAAGGGTGGGTGCAACTCGACTGAGCGCAGATTGCACTCGCCATCCAGATAGGCAACGAGCGGTGAGATGACACCAGAGCACCCCATTCGCTCTCGGGTAGTAGTTTATGAAGTTTGGAAACGGCATCCCCCACGCTTGCTTCGCCAACCCAATCCAATGCTCGAATGGCGTCTTGAACCGCCCCGGGTTTCGCGGAGGCTGTTTTGTTTGAGTCAGGCAGCAACCGATATGGTTGCCTGACTCTGTTCATATAGTGCCTCAAACTCGGCCGGTGGCCTATTTCCAATTGGCTCCAGCAGGCGCTGATGGTTGA
>NZ_JBSXON010000029.1:0-53158 GCF_056859475.1 Halopseudomonas sp. L-58 | reverse complement strand
CGGTTATACGGCGCTTCCAGCTTGGCCAAGATGGCTTCGCGCCGCTCGGGGGAATACTTCATGGGAACCTTCTCTCTGCCCCAGGTTGGAGATTCAAACTCTAACATCTGTAGAGGTTCCAACTATTCTGACAGCGGGGGGCTGGCAGTCTTCCGCATAGCCGAGCATTGCGCGCAGGACATTGAGTTGGTGCCTGGCTTCAACCGGGACCGTTGTTGCTAGTTTTCTAAGAAATGGTACGAGGATCTGGCGGTTGACGTCGCGCACGAGCAGCGGCCCTAGGTCGGCATTACAATATCGGTTCCAGCGGGCCTGATGTTCTCGGACCGTTTTTTTGGCCGGAATCCGTTTTGATCGTTGGCTGGGTGTGGTGCTGTAAAATTGCAGCCATTCATCAAAAAGGGACTGCATCGTCGTTGCTTGCTCGTTGGACTTGACTCGTGCTTTCCAGGCGAGGCGCGGGTCTAGCCCCTCGGCAGCGAGGTTGTAACCCTCCAAATGTTTGTCTTTTGCCTCCTGCAATGTCATGGACATCGCGTTACCGAGTGTCACGTCGACAGGTTTACCTTTGATGGTGTAGCGGGCAACATACTTGCGCCCGGCAGCAGCTGTAACCTTGACGTATAGTCCTGATCCAACATGGCTGTGTACGGCTCGTCGGTAGAACGGCTGTAAAGGATTCGGCTTTAGCTTGCGGATCAGGTCTTGGTTATTCAGTGCCTTGGCCATTTACGTTCTCTGGAGGCTGAAGATGAGCCTAAAAATGATACACGTTTTAATACCCGAAATCTGAGCGATACCCTGAACGGTCATGATATTTTATGATGCGTTGTGGTTTTGTAATTTATTGATTTTAAATGAAAAAGAATTTTTATGGCGCGCCGTGAAATAGCCTTGAAACCGCCTCCTAAGCGGTAGGTCCCCGGTTCGAATCCGGGCTCGCGCACCATCTTCCTTTCCCCTGATTGCTGCCTGGCCCGGTCCGCGATCCGGCGGCTCGGGAACCCTGCCTTTGCCGGTGGGTCGACTATTCTGCGTTTAGCTGGCATTGTTGCCGGCTAGTTATCTCCAGGGATTGTAACGGGAGCCTGCATGCCTCGCGCACTGACCGCCTTTTCTTCACTGTATTTCGCCACTTTGCTGACGCTGCTTGGCAGCGGTTTGCTGAGTACCTATCTGGGCCTGACGCTGGCAGCCAATGGCGTCAGCGAACTGTGGATCGGTTTGTTGATGACGGGCTATTACGGCGGCCTGGTGATGGGGGCTTCGGTTGGTCACCGTCTAATCGCCCGGGTTGGTCATATTCGCGCCTTTGTTGCCGGTGCCGGGCTGGTGACGGCGTCGGTACTGTGCCACGCGCTGTTTGACAATGTGATTGTGTGGCTTGGGCTGCGGGTGCTAGTGGGCATGGCCATGATGTGCCAGTTCATGGTTTTGGAAAGCTGGCTGAACGAGCAGTCCGAGTCGCATCAGCGGGGCATGGTATTCGCCAGCTATATGGTGGTGACTTACCTTGGTCTGGTGCTGGGGCAAGTGGTTTTCGCTATCAAGCCGGAGCTTTCGCTGGATCATCTGCTGTATGTCGCCATGTGCTTTTCGCTCTGCCTGGTGCCTGTCGCTACCACCCGGCAGATCCACCCTGCACCGCTGCGCCCTGCGCCGTTGAAGGCGAGGTTGTTTCTGCAGCGTATTCCTCAGGCGCTGACCACTATCGGTGTCGCGGGGCTGATGATGGGGGCGTTTTACGGTATGGCGCCTGTATACGCCAAGTCTATGGGGCTGCCGACATCGGAAATTGGTATGTTCATGGCGGTGACCATTTGTGCCGGGCTGGCGGCGCAATGGCCTGCCGGCTGGCTGTCCGATCGGATTGATCGCAGCCAGTTGATTCAGGTGAGTGCGATGGTGCTGACCGCAGTGTCGGTGGTCATGGCGATTGGTCTGATGCCGGCCGGCGGTCTGATTTTCATGACGGCGATATTCGGCCTGATGGTGTTCACCCTGTATCCCATGGCTGTGGCGCTGGCCAATGACCATGTTGAGCCGGATGATCGGGTGCCGCTGTCGGCGATGTTGCTGGTGACCTTTGGTCTGGGTGCGAGCGTGGGGCCGCTGGTCAGTTCAGGGCTTATGAAGTGGCTGGGCCCCGGTATGCTTTACGTATTTATGGCTGCCTGCAGTGCCATTCTGGTCTTCAGGGTGCGGTCTGCCGCAGTCACCGGCGATCATCTCGTGGAGGCCGCGCCGCTGCAGTTCATGCCGGCGGCCGGCAACCTTGCCAGCTCCCCATTGTCAGCCGCAATTGATCCCCGGGTGGAGGAGAGTGCGGTAATCGAGCAGATGCAGGACGAGGTGGTGGTTGAGGAGTCTGCGGCAGCAGACTCCGGGCTCGACGCTGATCAGGATGATCATCGACCTGGCTAGAACAGGTCTTCCTTCTCGAGACGCCGCGCTTCGCGCTGAAGATAGTTGACGAAGCGGTCGATGCTGCGCTGGGCCTGCGCGGATTGCAGCTTGAACATCAGGCCTGCGTGGGTTTCGTTGGCTTCCTCTCGGAATACGACGTGGCGAACTTCAACGGTGACGCTGACACGACCGACGTCAGGCAGATGGAGCACGCTGCTGCTGTACTCTTCTCCTGGCTTCAGTGATTTGCTCCGGTCGCCCTCCAGGCGCACCTTGCAGCCGGTGGCAGACAGGTCCATCAGGTAGCTTGTGAAGCGCCGATCCCGGTCGGGAGCGGCTATTTCAACGGCAATATCGGCAGTACGCCGCACGCTGGCACGGAAGGCGCCGCGTTTCTGGTGATAGATCAGCTCGTCCGGCAGCGCAAAGGCGTAAGCAGGAGCGTCGTCAAGCATGACCTTACTGGCGCCCGGGCAGCTCCAGCGCATGTGTATGCCTTCATGCCAGGCATCAATCCTGAAGGATTCGCCCTGACTGGCGTAGCGGTCGCCCTCGCGGGGGATCATTTCGTCAATCCACATCGTTCCCTTGTCGGCATCGACGTTGACGATGAAACTTTGAAATTTTTGCGCCCGGTCGGTGAAGCTGATGGTCAGCGCGTCTCGAGCCTGCATCAGGGTACGTAGCAGAGAAATTATCTCAACGGGGGCGCGCACCTCTCTGGGCGGCTGGGGGCCGGTTTCTTGTGAAAACAGGTTGGACACGTCGGCTTCTCGTTATGATTCGTAACAGCAGGCGCAACTATACCGCGAGGTTGGCGGCAATGATATTCGTGATCAGGCCTTGCTCAGGTTTCGAGTAATGCCGGAGCGGCTGCGATTGCCGAGTTGATCATAGATGCCGCTACCCGGTTCGCCCTGATTGCGCAGCAGATCAAGCATGGTGCGAGTGCTGTGCTGGCTGTGGTGAACAAGGCGGGCGTTGCGATCATTGGCCTGCTTGCAATTGGCCAGCGCCTCAAGGAACTGCTGGTAGCCCTGCTGGAGCTGGGGGTCGCCCGCCTGCTCGATGTGGGCGGCCAATTGATCTTGCGAAATGTTGTGGGTCTGACAGTAGTGCCTGATTGCCTGGTCGTGAACAACCAGTGCGTCTGCAAGGCTGCGCTTCTGGGCTAGCAGGGGTTCGAGCATGGCCATGTCCTGCCGGGTCAGGGCGTCGCGTTCCTGTTCAAGCAGGTCCAGATAGCGCTGGCAGTCCTGTTCCGCCGACTCGAAGCGTTCTTGCAGTAGGTGCATGGCTTATCTCCTGACTGAGGCTGCCCCTTGGCGGGGTTAGTCGAAGAGTACAGCCAGTGTCGATATCTGACTACTGGCTATCAGCTTTCCAGATTCAGCAGTCTGTCTGCAATTCGGCTGCTGTCAGCCTTGTAGCTGCCATCGGCAATGGCTTGCCGGATCTGGCTGATACGCTCGTTATCCACTTCGGGCAGCTCGCGCAGCTTCTCTTCGATGGCCTGCAGTTGCTGGGCTTGAGCGCTCAGGTTGACTGATGACGTGCTCTCTGTCGACTTGGCCTGGCTAGCCGCAGCCTGAGTGCCAGACTCGCTGACCGAGCTTGCTTCACGCTTGCCTGCCGCACCGCCAGCCTGGCTGCTGCGACCGGCGCCATTCGGGCCGTTGGGCGAGTTGAAGTCGATGACCATGATGAATTCCTCAAACTGTAAAATCTTCTCTAGCCGCTGTAACGGCAGCCGGAAGGAAAACTTTAGGAAAAAATAGTGTGAAGACCGTCACGGCGTGAGAGGCAGCGCTCGGCAAGCGGAAAAAGCTGTTGCCGCGCATGATCACATTCCTGCTTCTACCTGTCCAGGGCCGGTTACCCGGGCTCTTATGACCCGGTTGGAGCGCGTGTTACGCACGCGAATCTGGGCGCCGAGTGTACCATCTTCCAGCGCCTCTCCAGGCATCCGAACGTTGACACTGCTGTTGCCGGCGCTGATGACTACCTTGTCGCCACGCTGTATCAGCCGATTCTGCTCCAGCTGGGTATGACTCAGGACGGTATCGGCGCTGACGTTGCGCTTGAGCTGCATGCCTATAGCCTGGGCCGGGTCGAGCAGGTAATTGCTGTTCAGCAGGCCGGTATCACGCTCGGCCAGGCGAATGTCCTGCGCACCGATGACGCCGCCCCGTGATAACGGGCGGCTGCTTACCACTACCTGCTGGTAGAGGCTGACCTGAGCCTGCACAAACAGCCGCCAGGGGGAAGGGCCGTCACAGGTTACCCTGACGGTGACCCGGCCGATCGGGATGTCCGGGCTCTCCAGACGAGCCGAAAGGGCGTCCTCGGCGCATATCGGCAGGCGCAGGCGCTGATCGAGCCTGTTGATGCGAACCTCATGGCGCGGGTCGCCGCCCAGGGTCTGCGCATAATCGCTCACTTGCTGCTCAAGATATTGGCTGGTCACGCCGATAAGTTGGTCAATGAGCGGGTTTGCCTGTGTGGGGGCGGAAAAAAATATCGCCAATACCGCGCACCCGGTGATAAAACGCATACAATTACCTACAAACAGTTGGGTGATGTCCGTCAGATTAACGTCGTCTGCTGATGGGCCTGCACGAAACATGCCGTTTCACCCGATGCAAACATGAGGAGCAGTCCATGGCTGGTGTGATGGATTCAGTCAATCAGCGAACCCAGCTGGTTGGCCAGAACCGACTCGAACTGCTGCTGTTCAGGCTGGCCGGCAATCAGCTGTATGGCATCAACGTTTTCAAGGTCAAGGAAGTGCTGCAATGCCCTCGACTGACGGCGATGCCCAAGCTGCATCCAGTCGTTCGCGGCGTAGCTCACATCCGTGGCGGCACTCTGCCGATCCTTGACCTCAATCGCGCCACCGGCGGCCCCGGGCTGGACAACCTTGATACAGCATTCGTGATCATTACCGAATACAACTACAAGGTGCAGGGCTTTCTGGTGCGTTCGGTTGAGCGCATCGTCAACATGAACTGGTCCGAGATTCATCCGCCGCCAAAGGGTACCGGTCGGGAGCACTATCTGACAGCAGTCACCCGGGTTGATAATCAGATGGTCGAGATTATCGATGTGGAGAAGGTGCTGGCAGAGGTGGTACCCACCAACGAGAAGATTTCCGATGGTGTCATTGATGCGGAGTCCCAGGCCGATGCAGGAGCCCGGACGGTTCTGATCGTGGACGACTCATCGATTGCGCGTAAACAGGTGGCGCGTTGCCTGCAGGAAATCGGTGTCGAGATCGTAGCGCTGAATGATGGTCGCCAGGCACTGGATTGGCTGAAGGCGAGGGCTGATCAGGGTGAGGATGTCAGTCAGTCTCTGCTGATGATGATCTCTGATATCGAGATGCCGGAGATGGATGGCTACACTCTGACCGCTGAAGTGCGTAACGATTCGCGCATGAACAAGCTGCATATCATGCTGCATACGTCGTTGTCGGGGGTGTTTAACCAGGCGATGGTCAAAAAGGTCGGTGCGGACGATTTCCTTGCCAAATTCAAGCCGGATGATCTGGCGCAGCGGGTGATCGAGCGCTTGCGTTCGTTGCGCGGTGACGCTGATGGTCAGGCCTAGCAAGATGGTTTTAACTGAGACAAGGCAGGCTTCGTGACTTTGGCAAATCAGGATTTTCAGCTGTTCCGGGACTTTCTGGAGAAGGCCTGCGGTATCGTGCTGGGTGACAACAAGCAGTACCTGGTGTCCAGCAGGCTTAATCGGCTGCTTGAGCAGGAGGGCATTGCCAACCTCGGCGAGCTGGTCAAGCGCATCCAGGCCCAGCCGCGCGGCGGTCTTCGCGAAGCGGTTATCGATGCCATGACCACCAACGAAACCCTCTGGTTTCGTGATGTCTATCCGTTCGAAGTGTTGAAAACCCGGCTGATTCCGGAGTTCATCAAGAGCTCGCCAGGCCAGCGTCTGCGTATCTGGTCCGCAGCCTGCTCCTCGGGTCAGGAGCCCTACTCGTTGAGCATGGCAATCGACGAGTTCGAGCGCAGTAATCTGGGCCAACTGCGTGGTGGTGCCCAGATCGTGGCAACCGATCTCTCCGGCGGCATTCTCAATGCCGCCAAAAAGGCCGAGTACGACAGCCTGTCTGTTGCGCGCGGCCTGTCGCAGGATCGCCTGGCCCGCTATTTCGATCAGCTCGGTCCGGGGCGCTGGGCGATCAAGCCTGCCATTCGCAATCGCGTCGAGTTCCGTGCGCTGAACCTGCTGGACAGCTACTCGATGCTGGGCAAGTTTGACCTTGTCTATTGCCGCAACGTGCTCATCTATTTCTCTGCCGATGTCAAGAAAGACATTCTGCGACGAATTCACGCAACACTTAAGCCGGGCGGATATCTCATGCTCGGGGCCTCCGAGGCGCTGAACGGACTGCCGGAGCTGTACCAGATGGTTCAGTGCAGCCCGGGGATTGTTTACAAGGCCCGTTGAGGGCGTCTTCTCCAGTGCGACGCCCGTGCGCAGCATCCTCCCAAGCCGGCATATTTCTGCCGGCTTTTCTCTTGCCGCCAGCCTTCCGAAAACCGGTTTGTCTTGCCGCTTGCCGGTAAATCATTGCCGCTTTTCTGGCGCCCTATGCCTAAGTTGCTGAAATAAAAAGAACTTAATATTTGGCACGCTGATTGCTTAGCTGTTTGCAGTGACGTTTTTTGGTCGACGGACCGAAACGAGGAAGGTGGCAATGAGCATCAGTTTCGATAACGCCCTCGGGCTACATGAGCAGGCACTGAAGTTTCGCTCCCAGCGTGCCGAGGTGCTGGCGAACAACATCGCCAACGCCGAGACCCCCAACTACAAGGCGCGGGACCTGGACTTCAATGCTGTCCTGGCTGCCCAGCAGGGCGCCGGTGTACCTGGCGACGGCCAAAGTATGGCGGTTGAGCGGACCAATGCCGGGCACATGGCGCTGGAAAGCCTGGTTGATCAGGTGGCGGGTCTGCGCTATCGCAATCAGCTGCAGCCGTCGGTTGACGGCAATACCGTCGACTCCGAAGTCGAGAAGGCGGCCTATGCCCAGAACGCCATCGACTTTCAGGCCAGCTTTACCTTTCTCAACAGCAAGTTCAAGGGGCTGATGTCAGCCATCAGAGGAGACTGATCATGTCGCTCGATAAAGTGTTCGATATCGCCGGTTCCGGCATGAGCGCCCAGTCGCTGCGGCTGAACACGGTCGCAAGCAACATCGCCAACGCCGATACCGTCTCCAGCAGCATTGATCAAACCTACCGGGCCAGAAACCCGGTATTTGCCACCATTTTCAACAGTCAGCAGGCGACCGGTGGTTCGTTGTTCAGTCCGGATCAGCAGGCCGGTGACGGTGTGGCGGTGCTTGGCATCGTCGAATCCGATGCCAGTCTTGAGCCGCGTTATGAGCCGGATCATCCGATGGCCAATGAAGACGGCTATGTGTATTACCCGAATGTGAATGTAGTGGAGGAAATGGCCAACATGATGTCTGCCTCACGGTCCTACCAGACCAACGTGGAGGTCATGAATACCGCCAAGACCATGCTGCAGCGCGTTCTGACGCTGGGTCAGTGAACGGAGATAAGTAGACCATGAGCATCAGTAATGTTTCATCAGGTGCGTCGGCGCTGGATCAGTACCAGCTCGATTCAGACCGCTTCGCGACCGGCAACGAGCTGGGCAAGGATCAGTTTCTTCAACTGCTGGTGGCGCAGATGAACAACCAGGATCCGCTTTCACCCCAGGAAAATGGCGAGTTTATTGCCCAGTTGGCGCAGTTCAGTACGGTCGAGGGGATCGATAACCTCAATGGCTCGATGGAGTCGCTGCTGAGTGGTTACCAGTCTTCGCAGGCGTTGCAGGCCTCGTCGATGGTCGGGCGGACGGTGATCGTGCCGACTGACCAGGCGGTAGTGGACACTTCTGCCGGTCTGGAAGGGCAGCTGGCGTTGAGCTCCAGCAGCAGCAACGTGTTCGTCAAGGTCTATGACGAATCCGGCAGCCTCGTGGATACCGTGAATCTGGGCGCACTGGAAGCCGGGATGCACGACTTTACCTGGGACGGCACCGACGGTGCCGGCAACCTGATGGAGCCGGGTGTTTACACCTTCGAGGCGATGGCCACCATCAACGGTACCAATACGCAGATGGCGACACTGCTGCCGGCCAATGTGGACAGCGTTTCGCTGGGGGCGGGTAGCGGTGGCGAGATGCTTCTTAATGTGGCCGGGCTGGGCAGTATCAGCCTGTCCAATGTGTACGCAATTCAATAAGTCGTCCGAACGAAAGTAGGCGAGGAGATAGAACCATGTCTTTCAACATTGGCTTGAGTGGTATCCGGGCGGCGGCCTCCGATCTGAACATTACCGGTAACAACATTGCCAACGCCGGTACCGTCGGTTTCAAGAGTTCGCGTGCCGAGTTCGCGGATGTCTATGCTGCATCGGTACTCGGTTCAGGCAGCTATGCCACCGGCAGTGGTGTAGCGCTGGCCAACGCGGCTCAGCTGTTCAACCAGGGCAACATCAGCTTCACCGAAAACAGTCTGGATCTGGCGATCAACGGCAACGGCTTCTTTGTGACCAGCAACAACGGTGCGCTCAGCTACACCCGTGCCGGCTACTTCGGTACCGATGCCAACGGCTTTATCGTCAACAACAACGGCGAGAACCTACAGGGGTTCGGTGTCAACGCAGTGACGGGGCAGATCAACCAAGGCGTGCAGACCAATCTGCGGGTCGATACCCGCTCGGCAGATCCGAACGAGACCAGTGCTGTTGTCACTACGCTGAACCTGAATTCGACGCAAACCCGTCCTGAGGTCTACGTTCAGCAATACGATGCCGCCTACGCTGCGTCGATCGCGACCGCGGCTGATCCGGCCAACCCGACGCCGGCAGAGATCGCTACCGCTGAGGCAGCGGCCCTGGATGCTGCGCGCAGCACCTTCGATCCGACCAACTCGGCGACCTACAACAGCTCTACTTCGGTCAACATCTACGACAGCCTCGGCAATTCGCATGTGATGACCAAATACTTCGTCAAGAACGACGCCAACAGCTGGGATATGTACGTACTGATCGACGGGCGTGATGTCCAGTCCGGTGTCGAGGCGTCCGATCCGGCATTCGACCCGCTGGCAACCACTCGATTTGATGTCGACTTCAACAGTGTCGGCGAATTGACTACCAATCAGCCCTATACCATCGCCGGCTGGGTTCCGCTTGACAGTGAGGGGCAGCCCACTGGTGCTACTTCGCCGGTCGATGACCTGACCATTAACCTGACGGGCTCTACCCAGTACGCCTCCAGCTTTGCGGTAACCGCAGTGAGCCAGGACGGCTTCACCACCGGTGAACTGGCCGGGCTGGAAATTGACGACACTGGTCTGCTGGTCGCCCGTTATACCAACGGTCAGACTCGGGTGCAGGGGCAAGTGGTACTGGCTACCTTTGCCAACCAGCAAGGTCTGACGCCGCTTGGCAGCACCGCGTGGGCGCAGTCTTTCTCGTCGGGTGACCCGGTTGTGGGTGCGCCGACCACTGGCACCCTTGGCAGCATTCAGTCGGGCGCGCTGGAGGACTCCAACGTGGATATCTCCGAGCAACTGATCAACCTGATTGTTGCCCAGCGCAACTACCAGGCCAACGCCAAGACCATTCAGACCGAGGATGCGGTAACCCAGACCATCATCAACCTGCGTTAACGCTTCAGCCGCCAGTGGCGGCGTCGGAATGACAGCGGCAATACCGGCAAAAGGATCTGCCGGTATTGCCGCTTTTTTGTTTTATGTTTTTCTATCTTTTTGAAAAATAACGATAAATCCTGATTTTTAAATCTTGGCATGATCCCTGCTTTATCCCTTGTAAGTGAGTAAAAGCGGCAATTACTTGTCGCCCACACGTAAGCGGAGAAGGGCATGGACAAATCGTTGTACATCTCCATGACAGGGGCAAGCCAGAACGCGATGGCGCAGCGTGCGCACGCGAACAATCTGGCCAACCTGACCACCACCGGCTTTCGCCGTGACTTTGAGCAGGCCCGGTCAATGCCGGTATTTGGCGATGGCTACGCCACGCGCGCCTATGCCATGACCGAACGCCCCGGTACCGACATGTCGGCAGGGGTGATGCAGGAAACCGGGCGCGAGCTTGATGTGGCCGTGCAGGGCGAAGGCTGGATTGCCGTGCAGGCAGCTGACGGCACCGAAGCCTATACCCGGGCGGGCAGCCTGAATATTGACGCCTTCGGTGTGCTGCGCACCAGCAGTGGTCTGCCGGTGCTGGGCAACGGCGGTCCGATTGCCATTCCCCCGGCGCAGAAGGTCGAGATCGGGTCGGACGGCACCATCAGCATCCGAGCTCTGGGTGAAGGCCCGGCGGTCATGGCGGAAGTGGATCGTCTGAAGCTGGTCAACCCCGATCCGGCGACGCTGGAGAAGGGCGCTGATGGTCTGATGCGAACCAAAGACGGCCAGCCTCAGGTGGCCGATGGCGTGGTTCAGGTGGCTACCGGCTTCCTGGAAGGCAGCAACGTCAATGCGGTCGAAGAGATGACCGCCATGCTGTCGCTGGCGCGCCAGTTTGAGCTGCACATCAAGATGATGCGGACAGCGGAAGAGAACGCGCAGGCGACCGATCGCATTCTGCAGATGAGTTAATGCAACGGCGTGTCAACTAACTGACACGCGAGGAGAAAGGTGATGCTCCACGCACTTTGGGTCAGCAAGACCGGTCTGTCCGCACAGGACACCATGTTGTCGACCATTTCCAACAACCTGGCCAACGTATCGACCACCGGCTTCAAGCGCGACCGGGCCGAGTTCGAGGATCTGCTTTATCAGATAAAGCGCCAGCCCGGTGGCCAGAGCACCCAGGATACCCAGCTGCCATCCGGCTTGCAGCTGGGTACCGGTGTGCGGGTGGTGGGCACCCAGAAGATCTTCACCGAGGGTACGCTGCAGACCACCGAGCAGCCGCTGGACATGGCTATCAACGGTCGCGGTTTCTTCCAGATTCTGATGCCCGACGGCAGCATCGGCTATACCCGTGACGGCAGCTTCCACCTGGATGCGGACGGTCAGATCGTGACTTCCAACGGCTTCCCGCTGGAGCCGGGGATCGTCCTGCCGGATGACGTGCAGACCTTTACCGTAGGTGAAGACGGCACGGTGAGCATCACTACCTTTGGTAACGCCGGATCACAGCAGATTGGCAATGTTCAGACCGCCGATTTCATCAATCCGGCCGGCCTGCAAGCCATTGGCAACAACCTGTTCCTGGAGACCGCCTCCAGTGGCGCACCGCAGACCGGCAACCCCGGTCAGAACGGTCTGGGCACCGTGTTGCAGAACACCCTGGAGAACTCCAACGTCAGCGTGGTGGAGGAGTTGGTCAACATGATCACTACCCAGCGCGCTTACGAAATGAATTCCAAGGTCATTTCCACCGCAGATCAGATGCTGCAGTACATCAGTCAGAATCTCTGACGGGAGCTGGTAATCATGATCCGTTTGGCTAAGTTCTTGATGCTGTTGGTGCCGCTCAGCCTGATTGGTTGCATGCAGGCGCCGCCGATGCGTGACGATCCGGCCTATGCCCCGGTGCTGCCGCGCACGCCGTTGCCGCAGGAGCTCAACAACGGGGCGATCTATCAGCCCGGTTTCGAGATGAGTCTGTATAACGACCGCAAGGCGCACCGGGTCGGCGACATCATTACCATCACCCTGACCGAACGGACCGCGGCGCAGAAATCGGCTGAAAGCGAAATCGACAAGTCCAGTTCGACCACGATTGCCAACCCGACCCTGCTGGGCAATGCGGTCGGTTTCAAAGGCCTGGATCTGGGCGTGAACATGTCGGGTCAACGTGCCTTTGAAGGGAGCTCGGACGCCAACCAGAGCAACAGCCTGTCCGGCTCGATTACCGTTACCGTTGCCGAGGTGCTGCCCAATGGCATTCTGGCGGTTCGCGGCGAAAAGTGGATCACCCTCAATCAGGGCGACGAGCTGATCCGCATCAGCGGCCTGGTGCGCGCAGACGATGTGGGCCCCGACAACACCGTGCTCTCCACCCGCGTGGCGGATGCACGCATTACCTACTCCGGCAAGGGTGCCTTTGCCGATGCAAATCGCCCGGGCTGGCTGAGCCAGTTCTTCCTCAGCCCGCTGTGGCCGTTCTGACAGGAGCATTGTCATGCGCAGCCTGATTTTCGGTCTTGTTTTGCTGCTCGTCAGCCCGCTGTCGCTGGCCGATCGTCTCAAGGACATCGCCAGCATTGCCGGTGTGCGCAGCAACCAGTTGATCGGCTATGGTCTGGTGGTCGGTCTGGATGGCTCGGGTGACCAGACCAGCCAGACCCCGTTTACCGTGCAGACCTTCCAGAACATGCTCAGCCAGTTTGGTATTACCGTGCCGCCAGGCACGCGTATTCAAATGAAAAACGTCGCAGCCGTAGCGATTCATGCTGATCTGCCGCCGTTTTCTCGTCCGGGCCAGACCATTGACGTCACCGTCTCCTCGCTGGGCAACGCCAAGAGTCTGCGCGGCGGTTCCCTGCTGATGACTCCGCTGAAGGGGATCGACGGTCAGGTTTACGCCATTGCCCAGGGCAATCTGGTCGTCGGCGGCTTTGGTGCCGAGGGTGCAGACGGGTCGCGTATTACCGTCAATATTCCCAGCGCGGGCCGCATTCCCAACGGCGCAACCGTTGAGCGTGCTGTGGCCAGCCCGTTTACCTCCGGCGACCATCTGACGTTTAACTTGCACCGCCCAGACTTCACCACGGCCAAGCGCATTGTCGATCGCATCAATGAAACCTTTGGCCCCGATGTCGCGCAGGCGCTGGACGGCGGTTCAGTGCGGGTTCGCGCACCGATCGACCCCAATCAGCGCGTTGATTACATCTCCATGGTCGAGAACCTGACCGTGGAGCAGGGCAACGCGGCGGCCAAGGTCATCATCAACTCGCGCACCGGCACCATTGTTATCGGCCAGGATGTGCGGGTGCAGCCGGCTGCCGTCACCCATGGCGGCCTGACCGTGACCATCAGCGAGAACCCGCAGGTCAGTCAGCCGGACGGCATTCTGTCCGGCGGTCAGACCGTGGTCGCGCCCAGCTCGCAGATCAATATCGAGGAGGGCGACAGCCGCATGTTCGTCTTCCGCCCGGGTGTGTCGCTGGATGAAATCGTGCGTGCGGTCAATCAGGTCGGGGCTGCCCCCGGTGACCTGATGGCCATTCTCGAAGCCCTGAAGCAGGCCGGCGCGTTGAACGCCGATCTGGTCATCATCTGACGGGAGGCAGGCTCATGAACGTCAGCAGCAATATCAGCTACACCGACATCAATACCGTCAACCAGCTGAAATCCGGTGCCAATGCCAACAGCCCGGAGAATGTGCGCAAGGTGGCGCAGCAGTTTGAATCGCTGTTCACCAACATGATGATCAAGAGCATGCGTGACGCCAACGCGGCGTTTGCCGAGGGCAATCCGCTCAATACCCCGCAGACCAAGTTCTATCAGGAAATGTACGACAGCCAGCTATCGGTGCATCTGTCGGAAGGGCGCGGTCTGGGCCTCACCGATGCGCTGGTGCGCCAGCTGTCGCCACAGTCTGCTGCCGGCTCGGAGCGTGAGCAGGGCGCCGCACCCGGGGTCGACCAGTCCGCGTTGCTGGCGCGTCGTCGCCTGCAGGTGTCGGCGGACTACAGCGCCTGGGCAGATCGTCTGGCCCAGGCCGAGCAGACGCAGCGCCCGACCAGCCGCGAGAGTGACAGCTGGCAACCGCTGCGCGGCATCGAGGCGCTGCGTAACGGCCGCTCGACGATGGCGGCAGTCAGCCCTGAAGCTGCCCAGCGCACTCGCTTCGCCAACAGTCAGGAATTTGTCGAGACCATGCTGCCGATGGCGGAGAAAGCCGCGGCGCGTCTTGGGGTCGACCCGCACTACCTGGTTGCCCAGGCGGCGCTGGAAACCGGCTGGGGAAAATCGGTCATTCGTCAGTCCGATGGCAGCTCCAGTCATAACCTGTTCGGTATCAAGGCCCATGGCGGCTGGCAGGGCGACAGCGCCAATGTGGCAACGACTGAATACCGTGATGGCGTGCGCACCCGGGAGCGGGCAGATTTTCGCAGCTACGCGTCCTGGGAGCAGAGCTTCGAGGACTATGTCAGCTTCCTCGAAAGTAATGGTCGCTACAGCAAGGCGCTGAGCAGCACTGCAAATCCCGACACCTTCTTCCGTGAGCTGCAGAATGCCGGATATGCCACCGACCCGCAGTACGCGCGCAAGGTGTCGCAGATTGCGCGCCAACTGATCAGCAACAGCGATGAGCGCGTTGCTGCCAGCACCCCATCCACTGACTCCAGCAGCAGGGCCTGATCATGGCAGATCTTTTCGGTATCGGACTGACGGGCCTCAGAGCCTCCCAGACCCAGCTGGCGGTGACCGGTCAAAACATTACCAACGTCAACACGCCCGGCTATTCCCGCCAGTCGGCGCTGCAGGCCACCCAGGTACCCAGTTATACCGGTGCCGGCTATATCGGCAACGGCACCAAGGTGGTCGATGTCTCGCGCATCTATAACCAGTTTCTGACCAATCAGGTGCGTACCTCCACCTCGACCAACTCCGAGGTACAGGCGTTCCAGTCCCAGCTTGAGCAGCTCAATACCCTGGTTTCAAGCAGCGCGACCGGTATTACCCCTGGTCTGCAAAGCTATTTCGATGCCCTGCAGACTGCGATTGAAGATCCGGCCAACTTGCCGGCGCGCCAGCTCGTTCTGTCCGAGGCAGAGGGTCTGGCGTCGCGCTTTAATACCGTCCACAGCAGCCTGAACAGCCAGAACCAGTTCATCAGCCAGCAGATGACCACGCTGGCGGATCAGACCAGTCGCCTGGCGACCTCGATCGCCCAGTACAACGACAGCATTGCCATTGCCTCGGCCAACGGTGCCCAGCCCAATGACCTGCTTGACGCCCGTGACGAGGCGGTGCGCCAGCTCAGCGAGCTGATCGGTATTTCCGTGGTGCAGCAGGACGACAATACCCTGAATATCTTTGTCGGGTCAGGTCAGCCGCTGGTTGTCGGCAAGGAAGCATCCACCCTGGCCGTGCGCAGCGGCAGTGCCGATCCCGGCAGGGTTGAGGTAGTACTCAAAAGTGGCAACTCGGTCCAGGACATTACCAGTCTGGTCAGCGGTGGCGAGCTGGGTGGCTTGCTCAAGTACCGCAACGATGTGCTGGACCCCGCGCTGAATGCCATCGGCCGGCTGGCGCTGTCGATCAGCAGTGAATTCAACAGTCAGCAGGGGCAGGGCCTGGATCTCAACGGCAATGCCGGTGCCGCCCTGTTCAATGACGTCAACAGCCCGGATTTGGTCGATGGGCGCAGCTATGCCCGTGCCACCAACAGCGACCCGGATGCCAAACTGAGCGTGCGCATCAGCGACACCTCGCAGCTGAGTACCTCCGAGTATGACGTTGTATTTACCAGTTCAACCCAGTTCACGGTACGCCGGACCTCTGACGACAGTGTGGTCGGCCCGTTTGATTTGACCAGTGTCCCGCCACCTGAGCTGGACGGCTTTACCATCGAGCTGGGTGGTGGCGGTATCGCCGCCGGCGACCGCTTCCTGCTGACACCCACCCGCTTTGCCGCCGCCGGCATGGAAGTGGTGATGGATCAGCCGCAGGAGCTGGCGTTTGCCGCGCCTGCCGTGGTGGACACCAATCTGGATAACCGCGGTACCGGCACCATGAGTCAGCCCACCCTGATCGACGGCCCGGCGCCGATTGATCCGGCTACGCTGCAGGGCTTGCTGCCGATCGAGCTCGGCTATGATGCGGCCAGCGGTGAGCTGCAGGTGAGCAGTGGTACGGCGACGCTCAATCCGTCGCCGCTGGTGATCACGCCCGGTCAGACCAACAGTGTTGAAGTGACGGTAGGCGCCTATACCTTCAGTATGAGCCTCACCGGTACGCCGAAGGATGGCGACAGCTTCAGCCTGAACTTCAATACCGGGGTGGCGGATAATCGCAATGCGCTGGTGATGTCCGAGCTGCAGAGCGCCAAGGTGCTCGGCCAGGCCAACGGCGCCGAGGGGTTTTCCTTTGTTGACGGCTATGGCGACCTGGTCCAGCGGGTGGCTACCTTCACCGCACAGGCGCGTACGGATGCCGAATCCAGTCAGGCTGTGCTGGTGCAGGCCACCAACAACCGTGACTCGGTGTCGGCGGTCAACCTGGATGAGGAAGCGGCCAACCTGATCAAGTTCGAGCAGTACTACAATGCCTCGGCACAGGTCATTCAGGTTGCACGCACGATTTTTGACACCTTGATCAGCAGTATCAGATAACGGGTAGCCTCACATGCGCATCTCAACCATTCAGCAGTTTAACAGCGGCGTGCGTGGTATCTCTGACAATTACAGCAGCGTTACGCGTACCCAGGAACAGATCAGTTCCGGCAAGCGCCTGCTGACGCCGGCGGACGACCCGGTAGCGACCGTTCGGCTGCTGCAACTGAACCAGGAGTCCAACCGCCTGGAGCAATACAGCACCAACATGACGGCGGCGAACAACAGCCTGACCCAGGAGGAGAGTATCCTCAACTCGGTCAACAACGCCCTGCAGCGCGTGCGCGAGATTGCCATCGAAGCGGGTAACGGCTCGCGCAACGACGATGACCGCAAGGCGCTGGCAACCGAGCTGGAGCAGCGCGAGCAGGAACTGTTCAATCTGTTCAATACCCGCAATGCCCGTGGCGAGTACCTGTTTGGCGGCTTTCAGAGCAGCGAAGCACCGTTTGTCAAAAATCCCGACGGCACCTACACCTACCAGGGCGATGAGGGCCAGCGCTCGGTGCAGATCGCCGGGTCCAAGACCGTGCCAATCAACGACAACGGCAAGGATCTGTTCGTCAACATCGCCAACGTCAATCGGGTCAATACCGAGGCCGCGGCAACCAATACCGGCACCGCGCGCATCTCACTGGGTACGGTAGAGAACAAGACCGAGTACGACAGCACTTTCTATCCGCAGGGCAGCGTCGGCATTGTGATTGGCGCGGCTGGCGACACCTACGAGATTGTCGACAGCGGAGGCCTGCCGCTGGTGCCGCCGGTGACGGGCGCCCTGGAGCTGGAAGACGACGGCAGTTACAACATCCGTTATGCGGGTGTCTCGGTGAAGCTCGACGGCGATCTGCAGCCCGGTGACAGCTTCGCCATCAGCACCGGTGACAGCACTGCAACCAGCACCAATCGGGAGACCCGCGGTGTTCTGGAAACCGTCTCATTGCTGCGCCAGACCCTGGAGAACGGCACCGCGACCACCGACGACAAGTTGCAGCTGCGCGATGTGATTGCGGTCAGTCTGGATAACCTCGACAACGCGATGAACAACGTGCTGAGCGTGCAAACCACCATTGGTGCGCGCATGAACGTAATCGAATCGACCCAGACCGAAAACGAGGAAGTGGCACTGATCAACACCACGGTGACCTCGCAGCTGGAAGATCTGGATTATGCCGAGGCTCTGAGTCGTCTGAGTTTGCAATCGGTGGTGCTTGAGGCCTCACAGCAGAGCTTTGTGAAGGTCAGCAGCCTGAGCCTGTTCAATCTGCTGCGCTAGCCTTCAGCAGCTCGATAAAGGCGTCGGCCGCCGGTGACAGTGGCCCGTGGGCACGGGTCACCAGTCCGAAGCTGGTGCCTGGCATCAGGTCGGGCCAGTCCAGCAGGGTGAGGGTGCCGGCTGCCAGTTCATCCTGCAGGATGTCCAGGCTGCCGATACTCAGCGCATCGCAATGCTGCACCATGCGTTTGAGCACATCAAGGTTGTCGCATTCCAGGCTGATCTGCGGATCCTCACGGGGCAGGGTGCGGCGCAGGTCCTGCAGAATGATGTCGGGTACCCGGAAGCAGGCCAGCGGATACTGCGCAAGCAGTGCCGGGCTGAGGTCGCTGCGTCCAGCCAGTGGATGTCCGGCCCGGCAGAACAGGCGACTGGGCTGTTGCTGCAGCGGGGTTACCTGCAGTAGCGGGTCATCCTGCAGTTCGCGAATGTCGGCAACGAACAGCTCCAGCTCCTCGTTCAGCAACTGTTTGCGCAGTGCGACCCAGTGCTGAACCTCAAGGCGTACCTTGACGCCGGGATAGCGTCGATTGAACTCGCCCAGCACCCGCGGCAGCAGGCCTGCGGCAGGGAAGGGGCCACCGCCTACCAGCAGCTCGCCGGCTTCGAGATCGTTGAACTGACGCAGGGCATTGCGCATCGCGGTGCTGCCGGCGATCAGTCGACGGGCATGTTCTAGCACCAGCTCGCCCTGCGGGGTCAGCTCGACGCCCTTGCCAGAGCGGCTGACCAGCGTGCAGCCCAGGCGCAGTTCCAGGTTCTGAATGCTGCGGCTCAGCGCCGGCTGGCTCAGGCCGATGGCCTCACCGGCGCGGGCAAAACCCTGATATTCGACCAGGGCCACAAAGTGACGCAGCGATTTCAGCTCCATGGCGGCTCCTTGGTGTTCGGCTCAATCATCGGCCAGCGAGCGAATGATGGGGCAATCCGGGCGGTCATCGCCACTGCAGCAGTCTGCCAGCTCGGCCAAGGTATCATGCATGGCCTGCAGATCCCGTATCTTCTCTTCCAGCTCCCGCAGGTGTGCGGCGGTCAGTGCCTTGACCTCGGCGCTGGAGCGCGAACGGTCCTGCCACAGAGTAAGCAGATGGCCGATCTGCTCCATGCTGAAGCCCAGCCGGCGCGCGCGCTGAATAAAACCCAGCGTGTGCAGGTCGCGCTGGCTGTATTGGCGATAGCCGCCTTCGCTGCGCGGCGGTGCAGGCAGCAGTCCGATTTTCTCGTAATGCCGAATCATCCGCGGGCTGAGCCCGCAGGCCTCGGCGGCCTGGCTGATATTCATGCGTCCTCCGGCTTCCAGCGCTTCAGTAGCAGCGCATTGCTGACCACACAGACGCTGCTGGCGGCCATCATCGCACCGGCAATCATCGGATTCAGCAGACCCACCGCTGCCAGCGGAATGCCCAGGCAGTTGTAGACGAAGGCCCAGAACAGATTCTGGCGAATCTTGGCGCCGGTCCGGCGTGACAGCGCCAGCGCCATCGGTACCAGCGCCGGATCGCCGCGCATCAGGGTAATGCCGGCGCTGTGCATGGCCACGTCGGTGCCAGTGGACATGGCCATACCCACATCGGCACGGGTCAGTGCAGGGGCATCATTGATGCCGTCACCGATCATGGCGACGATCCTGCCCTGCTGTTGCAGGCGCTCGATTTCACCGACCTTGTCGGCCGGCAGCACATTGCCGCGGGTCTGATCAATGCCCAGCTGACGGCCGATGTGCTCGGCAGCATTCTGGCTGTCGCCACTGATCAGCAGGGTCTCGATGCCCTGGCGCTGGAGCCGGGCGACGGTCTCTGCTGCGTTGTCCTTGAGGCTGTCGGCGAAAGTCAGCATGCCCAGCACTCGGTCCCCCTGAGCCAGCCAGGACAGGCTGGCACCGTCTGCCTGCAGAGCCTGCGCCTTATCCATGTAGGCTGACAGATCCAGCCCCTGTTCCTCCATCAGGCGCGCATTACCCAGCCAGGTGGTCAGGCCGTCAACCTCGCCGCGGGCGCCGCGTCCGGCCAGCACCTGCAGGTCCTGTGCGGCCTCGGTGCTCACGCCATGTTCGGTGGCGTAGTCACAGACCGCTCGGGCCAGCGGATGTTCAGCCTGTTGCTGAATCGCCAGTGCTGCGCGCAGTACCTGATCGGCACTGGCTCCGTCCACAGCTTCAATGTGGGTCAGTCTGGGTTTGCCGCGGGTCAGGGTGCCGGTCTTGTCGAATACCACGGCAGTAACCTGGCGAGCTCGTTCGAGCGCTTCGGCGTCGCGGATCAGGATGCCGTGCCGCGCGGCTACCCCGGTACCGACCATGATCGCCGTGGGCGTAGCCAGGCCCAGTGCACAGGGGCAGGCAATGACCAGTACGGCGATGGCATTGAGCAGCGCGGCCTGCGGGCCGATCAGCAGGCTGCCGATGCCCCAGGTCAGCAGGGCAATGATGATCACGACTGGTACAAATACGGCGGCGACCCGGTCTACCAGGCGCTGGATCGGGGCCTTGGAGCTTTGCGCACTTTCAACCATGCGCACGATCTGCGCGAGCAGGGTGTCCTTGCCGACTGCTTTAGTACGAATCACCAGCAGCCCGTCCTGATTCAGGCTGCCGGCGCGTACCGCATCGCCGGGGCTGCGGTCGACGGGCAGGCTTTCACCGGTCAGCATGGATTCGTCAACGTGGCTGCTGCCCTCGATTACCTCTGCATCGACGGGGATGCGCTCACCGGCCCGGACGACCAGTTGGTCACCCGGAATGATCTGGCTCAACGGCACTTCACGCTCGCCATCGGCATCGCGCAGCCGCGCCACATCCGGGCGCAGTGAGGTCAGGGCGCGGATCGCCTCCAGCGTCTGCCCCTTGGCGCGGGTTTCCAGATAGCGCCCGAGCAGGATGAAGGTGACGATGGTCGCCGAGGCTTCGTAGTAGAGGTGAGGCGAGTGGCCGCCGCTGGCGAACAGGTTCCAGCTGCTGAGCAGCCAGCCGGCGCTGGTGCCGAGCACGACCAGCAGGTCCATATTGGCCGTGCGATTGCGCAGCGCATGCCAGGCGCCCTGATAGAAGCGGGCGCCAAAGACAAACTGCACCAGGCTGGCAAGAATCAGCTGCAACCAGCCGGGCAGCATCCAGTGACCGGCGCCAAGCAGGGCTGGGATCATGGCCAGCAGCATGGGCGCGGTCAGCAGCGCAGCGCCAATCAGCCAGCGGCGCTCGCTGGGCAGATTCGGGCCGCTGTCGGCGGCGGGTCGCGCGTCATCCAGCCACTGCCCGGGATAGCCTGCCTTGCGCAAGACGCGCAGGATCTCGTCGCTGTCGGTGCCGTCCAGCAGGGTTACTCGGGCCTGCTGACTGGCAAGATTGACCTGGGCCGAGAGCACGCCTTCAACCGCCTGAAGGGCCTGCTCGGCGCGGCGCACGCAGCCGGCACAGGTCAGTCCCTCCAGTTGCAGCTGGGCTTCCTGGGTCCGCGCCGGGTAGCCGGCCTGACTCAGCGCCTTCTCGGCGTCGGTCAGGGTGGCAGGCGCATCCAGGCTGATGCGCGCCGTTTCGGCGGCAAGGTTGACGGCGACCTGATCAACGCCGTCAACATTGGCAAGAGCGGCCTCGACCTTGCCCACGCAGCTTGCGCAATGCATGCCGCTGATGTGGAGCGTGAATTCAGTCATGGGGTGACTCCATTACGGTTTGTATGCGGTCAGCTTGAACCCTGACATCATGTTAGAGTCAAGTGCCGTAACGGACTTCCGTCAAAAGCCGAATGGCGGGCTGCCACCGTCGCCCAGTTTCAGACCCACCTTGAGGATCCAGTCGTTGTCCATGGCGGCAACCACCCAGGTGTGACCCTCCCACTCGATTTGATCGCCCACCACCGGATGACCGCCGAACTGGCGGCTGAAAAACGCCGCCAGGCTGAGCTGGCGCATATCCTCCGGGACGGCGAAGCCATAGAACTTGCCAACGTCGCCCAGTGTGGCCTCGCCCTCGAGGATGAAGTCGCCGAAGAAGCTGCGGTTTTCCAGATAACGAGGCGGTTGCGCCTTGCTGAACAGTTTTGACAGCGCCGGCAGATCGCGCGGCCGTCCCACAACGCAGAGCACATCGCCCAGGGCGAGCTGAGTACTGCCGGTCGGGTGCATCAGATGATTGCCGCGGAACAGTGCGGCAATGCGTGTCTCTCCGGGCATCTTCAGGTCCCGAAGGGCAACGCCAACGCACCAGTTGGCGTTGTCCAGCTGGTAGATCAGCAGTTCAAAGTCGCCGTCGATGGCGGTATCCAGACTGGTGCGCTGCAGCGGCTCAGGCTGCGGCGGAATCTCTACCTTGCACAGGCGTGCAGCCAGCGGCAGTGAAGACCCCTGCAGCAGCAATGAGACCAGCACCACCACAAAGGCCAGGTTGAACAGCAGCTGCGCCTGCTCGAGCCCCGCCAGCAGGGGGAAGATTGCGAGGATGATCGGCACCGCGCCGCGCAGGCCGACCCAGGCGATAAACAACCTCTCGCGCCAGGAAAACACAAACGGGATCAGGCAGATCATGACCGCAATCGGCCGGGCGATGAAAATCAGGAAGAGCGCAATCAACACCGCCGGCAGGGCGATGATGACCATTTCACTGGGCGTTACCAGCAGACCCAGCATCAGGAACATGCCGATCTGGCTGAGCCAGGCCATACCGTCCTGCACCTGCAGGATATTCTGCAGGTTGCGTACCCGGTTGTTGCCCAGGATCAGCCCGGTGAGATAGATGGCAAGAAAGCCGCTGCCGCCAATCTTGTTGGTCGCGGCAAACACCATGATGGCGCCACTGGTGATCAGCAGCGGATACAGGCCGGCTGGCAGCGTCACCCTGTTGACCAGCCAGACCAGGCCGAAGCCGCCGGCCAGTCCGCAGAGAGCGCCGATGCCAAACTGTTCAATCAGCAGCAGGGCGAAGGACCAGTTGAAGCTGGTCTGGCCGCTGGCAAGCATTTCGACCAGGGTAATGGTCAGGAAAATCGCCATCGGATCGTTGGACCCCGACTCGATCTCCAGCGTTGCGCCAACCCGTTGTTTCAGGTTCAGCCCCTTGCCCTGCAGCAGCGAGAACACCGCAGCGGCGTCGGTGGAGCCGACGATGGCACCAAGCAGCAGGCCCTGCAGCCAGTGCAGCTCCAGCAGCCAGGCGGTAAGCGCACCCGTCAGCGCGGCGCTGATCAGCACCCCGAGGCTGGCCAGGGACACGGCGGGCCACAGCCCCACCCGGAAGTTTTCCACCCGTGTGCGCATGCCGCCATCAAGCAGAATGATCGCCAATGCCAGACTGCCGATCAGAAAGGCGGTGTTGGCATCCTCGAACTGAATACGGCCAATACCGTCCACCCCGGCCAGCATGCCGATGATCAGGAAGATCAGCAGCAGCGGGATGCCCAGACGCGACGACAGCGAACTGGCGAGCACGCTGAAGCAGAGCAGCACGGCACCGATCAGAAAGAGGGTGTTGATATAGTCCATGGGAGCAGCTCGGAGCGGGTGGATGGAACGCGTTCACTATATCGTTTATGGCCCGGAGCGGTAAAAAAATTGCTGTATAGTCAACGCATTGCAACGTAGGGAGAAAGCAGGATGGATGCGGCATTCTGGCATGAGCGCTGGCAGCGCGGGGAAATCGGGTTTCACAAGGCGTCAACCAATCCGCTGCTGCAGCGCTGGTGGCCGCAGCTCGGAGTCGATGCAGAGGCTCCGGTTTGGGTGCCTTTATGCGGTAAATCGCTTGATCTGATCTGGTTGCGCAGCCAGGGGCACCCGGTTCGGGGCGTTGAGTTGGCGCGCAGCGCGCTGGAGAGCTTCTCTGACGAGCATGGGCTGGATTTGCAATGGCAAACGGAGGGGGAGTTTGAGGTTGCCGAGGGCGCCGGTTTTACGCTGTATTGCGGCGATGTCTTCGCACTCCGGCCCGAGCATCTGCAGGGAATCGGTGCAATTTATGATCGCGCGGCGCTGATTGCGCTGCCGCCGGAAATGCGTGCGCGTTACGTTGCCCATCAACGCGCACTGCTGCCCGCGGGCTGGCGTCTGCTGCTGGTGACCCTGGATTATCCGCAGGAGCAGCGCCCCGGGCCGCCTTTCAGCGTGTCCGATGCCGAAGTACGGCAACTGTACGCGGACTGCAGTATCGAGGTGCTGGAAGAGAAGGATGTATTGGCCGATCACGCCGTGTTTGCCAGCCAGGGCATGCGTTCGCTGACCGAGCGGGTATACCTGATCGCCGACTAAGCCGTGTCGGGGCTGCTAGACTGCGGCACCGACTGTTCGCTGCGGAGCCCTCATGCTGGCCGCCCTTGCCTTACTCTACAAACTGTTGCCGCTCTATGTGACGGTTGGTCTTGGCTGGCTAGCCGGCCGCTATCTGGATGCCAGCGGCCGGCACATCGCTGGCATCATGATGTATATCGTGACGCCGTCGGTGGTGTTTTCCGGGGTGATGCACGCGCCGCTGTCTGCTGAAGTCATCCTGCTGCCGTTTCTGACCTTCGCGCTGTGCAGCCTCACCGGCTGGGCGCATTTGCAGATCGCCAGACGCTGGTTTCCAGGGGCCGGCGCCAACATGATCCCGCTTGCGGTCGGAACCGGTAATACCGGTTACTTCGGTATTCCGGTTGCGCTGTTGCTGTTCGGTGAGCAGGGGCTGGCGATTTATATCGTCTGCATGCTCGGCACCACCCTGTTCGAAAACTCCGTCGGGTTTTATCTGGCCGCGCGCGGGCGCTACGGCATTCGGGACTGTCTGCTCAAGGTAGTGCGGCTGCCGTCGTTATACGCCTTCTTTCTGGCGGTTGGCCTCAACAGTGCCGGCCTGCAGATTCCGGATGCATTCGAGCCGCTGTTCGATAACCTGCGCGGTGCCTACAGCGTATTCGGCATGATGATTATCGGTATGAGCATTCTGAGTTTCCGCGGTCTGGCCGGAGACTTGCGCTTTACCGGGCTGGCGCTGCTGGGCAAGTTCGTCAGTTGGCCGTTGCTGGCGCTGGCATTCTGCGCGCTGGATGCCCGTCTGTTTCAGGTCTACGATGTCGCCGTCTATCAGGCGATCATGCTGATCTCCATCACCCCCATTGCCGCCAATACGGTTGTCATAGCCACGCTGCTCGACACCCATCCCGCGCAGGTTGCCGGCACCGCGCTGCTCAGCACGCTTGTCGCGCTGCTGTACATTCCGCTGATGAGCGCTTGGCTGTTTACAGGTGCCAATTGAGATCAGCGTAAGACTTCTTTGTAAGCGCCCTGTTTTTTATGAGAAAAACAACTAAAAAGCACTCATGCTTTAGCGCTCATGGTCGATACTCATGTCAGG
The DNA here is from genome assembly GCF_056859475.1 of Halopseudomonas sp. L-58. NCBI lineage: Bacteria > Pseudomonadati > Pseudomonadota > Gammaproteobacteria > Pseudomonadales > Pseudomonadaceae > Halopseudomonas > Halopseudomonas sp. L-58. The sequence continues at coordinate 27,800 of NZ_JBSXON010000029.1, read as the reverse complement.
AAGCAAAAAATTGACGTGTGCGTGACGGCGCGCGTTGGCTGTTGTCGGTGTGATGTTTAATGATCCAAGCCGAGCCTGCCTCCAGGGAGTTATCGCGGACTCGTGTCTCGAGTCCTGCCTGCCGTGCTGACAAGAGTGAAAAAGAGCCATGCTTAGTGTCTTCCGTGATTTGAGTTTCCGCTGGAAATTGACCCTTCCCATTCTGATTCTGGCCGCGTTGTTCGTCCTCCTTGGACTGTCCGCATTCTGGGCTGTCTCCAAGGTTGAGTCGCGTCTGGTACGTGTCTCGACCGACCTGTTGCCGCGCAGCTCGGTGGTGCTTGAAGCCGACCGTGACATGTATCAGGCGTTGGCGGCCGAGCGGGCCATTATCGAAGGCGTGGTCTCAAGCGGGCTGGATGCCGAGCACACTGACAACATGCAACAGGCCAGTGATCGCATTGCGCGTTACGCGGCTGCCACCAAAACGCCGGAAGGGCGTGCGCTGGCGGATGAATTCGCCAGGGCGTTTGCTGTCTGGAAAGCCACCTCACTCGAGAACGTCCGCCTGGCACGGTCCGGCGACGCAGCCAGGGCGAGTGACAGCAGCTACGGTCAGGGTTATGAGCAGTTTTCGCGGGCGCGTGAGCTGATCAACAAGATGACCGAGCTGATCAACCAGCAGGCTGAAGCGGAAGCGGCTGAAGCTGAAGCGGATGTCGCTGCAAGCCATGCTCGGGTGACGGTGGTGCTGGCCATCGGTGCCGTCGTGTGCTTTCTGATGATCGTATTTTTCCCCGGCCTGATTACCAACCCGTTACGTGAGCTGCTGCAGCGCATTCGCGACATTGCAGACGGCGAGGGCGACCTGACCCGCCGCGTGGTGGTGCACTCCAATGACGAATTGGGCCAGCTGAGCAAGGCATTCAACGCATTTCTGGAGCAATTGCAGGGGCTGATACGCGACGTTGCCGAATCGACCCTGCAGGTAGCCTCGGCTGCCGAGCAGATGAGTGCAATTGCCGAGGGGCAGGAGAAACTGGTCAACGAGCAGTATATGGCGGTCGATCAGGTCAGTACCGCTGCGACGGAGATGAGCGCTGCCATCCACGAGGTTGCCGACAACGCGCATAGTACTGCTGATGCCGCCCGTGAGGCAGACCGTCAGGGACACTCCGCTTCCGATGTGGTGTCAGCCACCATGAACGATCTGCGACGCCTGGCCGCCGATGTTGAAGAGGCTGCGGGTGTGATCAACAATCTGGAGCAGGACACCGACAAGATTGGCGGCGTGCTCAGTGTGATCGAGGGTATTGCCGAGCAGACCAACCTGCTGGCACTCAATGCCGCCATCGAGGCCGCCCGCGCCGGCGAGCAGGGCCGCGGCTTTGCGGTGGTGGCCGACGAGGTCCGTGCACTGGCGGCGCGTACCCAGGACTCCACCCGTGATATCCAGCAAATGATCCAGAAGCTGCAGAGCGGCACCGGACAGGCTGTTGCCGTCATGCAGCGTGGTGCCCAGCTGGCAGCACAGAGCGTCGAGAAGGCCGGTACCACCGAATCTTCGCTGAACGAGACTTCCGCCTCCGTCATGCGCATCAACGACATGGCTGCGCAGATCGCCGCCGCGTGCGAGGAGCAGAGTCAGACAACCGAAGATATCGCCCGCAACATCAGCGGCATTCGTGATCTGTCCAACCAGTCTGCGCAGTCGTCTCAGGAAAGTCGCGATGCCAGTAACGTGCTCGCACGCCTGGCTGCCAATCTGCAGCAACAGGTTGGTCGCTTCAAAACCTGATATTCGGGTTGTAACTTGAGCATAAGCCGTTACAATAGCGCGGCCTGAGCAAGCTCAGGTCGCTATGGTGGCCCCACCGGTCCCCTCGCAATGATCAGCCGTGAACCCGGTCAGGCCCGGAAGGGAGCAGCCGCAGCGGTCATATCGTGTGCCGGGGTGTGGCTGGTGGGGTTGCCTCCAAATACTTGATTTATAAGGCTTTTTGCCGTTTCTTGTGCAGGTGGTACAAGAGGTGGTACATGCAGGCCTTACCCTCATATCTCCAGCTTTCCCGTCACTCTGTCTTCTACTGCCGTGTTGCGGTGCCGCAATCGTTGCGTCCGGTCATTGGCAGACGCGAGATTCGTCGTTCGCTCAATACCCGCTGTCGTCATTAAGCCTTAGACGCAGTCATACCCGTTATCCGTCAAGCGAAGGGTATCGGCGGTTCTATGCTGAGGTTGGTCATTCAGGTGGGTTGCACAGGACAGCGCCGGACCTTGAGCGTCCGGCGTTGTCCTGATGCGGTAGATCAGACGCGGAAGCGTCCGATCAGCTGTTGCAGGTCGCTGGCCAGGCGTGCGAGCTCTTCGCTGGTGGCTGCGCTCTGCTCCGACGCCGTGCTGGTTTGCTGTGCAATATCGCTGACGTTGTTGATATTGCGATTGATCTCTTCTGCGACCGATGACTGCTCTTCCGCGGCCGACGCAATCTGCACGTTGAGATCATTGATGCGGGTCACGGCGTCGGTGATCGCAAGCAGGCGATCGCTTGCCAGGCCAACAGCGTCTACCCCTTGTTTGGCTTTGTCGCGGCTGATCTGCATCACGCTGACCGCTTCGCCAGTGCCTTCCTGCAGGCGGGTGATCATTTGCTGGATTTCGGATGCGGACTGCTGGGTACGCGAGGCCAGCGCTCGGACCTCGTCGGCCACCACTGCAAAGCCGCGCCCCTGTTCGCCGGCGCGGGCGGCCTCGATGGCCGCGTTAAGCGCCAGCAGATTGGTCTGCTCTGCGACGCCCTGAATCACCGTCAGCACCGAGCTGATGCTGTCGCTTTCCTGTTCCAGCCGCTGGATAACCTGGGCGGCGCGCTCCACTTCCTCTGCCAGGGATTGAATGGCATCGATGGTGCGGGTGGCCAGCTGGCGGCCCTGCTGGGCTTCCTGTTCGGCCTGATGTGACGCATCGGCGGCCTCGGCAGCATTGCGCGCCACGTCCTGCACTGTGGTGGTCATCTCGTGCATCGCGGCCGCTACCTGCTCGACTTCATGCTGCTGCTGGCGCACGCCGCTGCCGGTTTGCACGCTGATTGCCGAGGTTTCCTCGGCCGCAGCGGCAAGTTGGCCACTGGAGCCGGCCACCTGGTTGATGGTGTTCTGGAAGCGTTCTGCCATGCGGTCGAAGGCCTGGCTGATGCGTCCCAGCTCATCGGTTCTGCGGTCGTTGGCGCGGCTGGTCAGGTCGCCGTCGGCGAGCCGGGTGCTGGCCTGCTCCAGTCGGGTGACGGAAGCGCTGATACCGTGAATGATGCTCCAGGACATCAGCAGCAGTGCGGTGAGGGCGACCAGGGTAGTAATAGCCGCGATTATCAGCGTGTTCTGATAGCTGGTTTCGGCGTTCTGGTACTCCTGCTCGGCGATGGCGCTCTGCAGCTCGAGCAACTGCTCGAGCGTGCCTGCCAACGTACCGGCCTCAGGCCGCAGCGTGGTCAGCAGTATTTGGTTGGCTGCGGCAAAGTCCGCTTGCCGCAGAGCCGTAAGGGCAGGCACTACACCCTGGGTCAGCATGCGTTCAAGCTGCGCATCGACGGTGTCGCTTAACTGCTTCTCCTCGGCCGTTAGGTGCGTTGACAGATAGGCGCTCCAATCCTTTTTGATCAGACTGACAGCGCCGTCAACAACATTCAGGTGCTGATCCAGTGGGTGCTGGTGGCTGCTGCGCAGGGGATGGCTGGGGTTATGCTGTGCTGACAGCAGCAACTCTGTCTGAATGGTCTGTACGGCCAGTTCAATGCGCCCCAACTGGCCGGTGGGAATCAGGCGATCGTGATAGACCGTTTTGAGGGATTTGGCGGCATTGCTGAGTGCGTTTACCGAAACGATGCTCAGTATGATCAGCAGAATCAGGGCAAATGCGCTGAGGATGGTCAGGCGTAGCTTGATGGACAGATTACTCAGGGCCGACATGAGTTGGCTGGATCCTTTAAGTGGAATATTGAAGGAGCTCGCTGCAGCTGGCGAGACAGAATGGGCAGGCCCTCGCCCCGGCCGGATGCGCCCGGTCGTGATGCCTGATGCGGACTGTCATGGGTAACAATCGCCGGCATTGGCGTCTTGCGCTCGCATTGTAGCCGCTGCTTGGGTACATTACTCGCTCGCTTTAGACCAACGGATACCAACAGAGCCAATGAGTTATCAGGTACTAGCCCGCAAGTGGCGGCCCCGCCTGTTCCGCGAGATGGTCGGCCAGACCCATGTGCTGCAGGCCATGATCAATGCGCTTGATAACAACCGGCTGCACCACGCCTATCTGTTTACCGGTACCCGCGGGGTCGGCAAGACCACCATCGCCCGGATTCTTGCCAAGTGTCTTAACTGCGAAAGGGGCATCAGCTCTGAACCCTGCGGTCAGTGCTCGGCCTGTCTGGAGATCGATCAGGGCCGGTTTGTCGACCTGATCGAGGTGGATGCGGCGAGTCGCACCAAGGTCGAGGACACCCGCGAGCTGCTGGAGAATGTGCAGTACGCGCCGTCGCGCGGGCGCTTCAAGGTCTACCTGATCGACGAAGTGCACATGCTCTCCAGCCACAGCTTCAATGCGCTGCTGAAAACGCTGGAAGAGCCGCCGGAGCATGTCAAGTTTCTGCTGGCAACAACCGACCCGCAGAAGTTGCCTGTCACCATCCTGTCCCGTTGCCTGCAGTTCGCGCTGAAGAACATGCCACCGGAAAAAGTGGTGGAGCATCTTCGTCACGTGCTGGGTGAGGAACAGATCGGCTTTGACGAGGAGTCGCTCTGGCTGCTCGGGCGTGCGGCTGATGGCTCAATGCGCGATGCGCTCAGTCTGACCGACCAGGCGATTGCCTTTGGCAATGGCCAGCTGCGGGTTGAGCAGGTGCGCAGCATGCTGGGTACCATCGACCATGCTCAGGTATTTGGCGTGCTGGACGCGCTGGTTGCCGGTGATGCCCGTGGCCTGATGGCCGCCGCGGCGCAGTTGGCAGAGCAGGGCGTGGATTTTGCCGGTGTGCTGGCCGAGCTGATTTCAACCCTGCAGCGCGTAGCCATGGCGCAGGTGGTGCCCGAGGCAACCGACAACAGCCTGGGTGATCAGCAGCGTGTGCTGGCGTTGGCCGGCAAGGTCAGCGCCGAGGATGTGCAGCTGTTCTACCAGCTCGCCCTGCATGGCCGCCGTGATCTGCCTCTGGCACCGGAGCCGCGTGGCGGTTTCGAAATGGCGCTGCTGAGAATGCTGGCGTTTCGCCCGGGTACGCTTGCTGATGCCGCCTCCGGTGGTATTACGGTGACGCCCGGCGCGCTACCGGATCAGTCAGCGCCGCCAGAGCCGGAAAAGTCGACAGGACCCAGTTCAGCCAGCACTGAGTCCGCACACACCAAGGCGCCAACCGCTGAGTCGGTTGCCGCTCCTGCAGCTGTCGCTCAGACTCCTGTTGCACCTGCACCTGCACCTGCACCTGCACCTGCACCTGCACCTGCACCTGCACCTGCACCTGCACCTGCACCTGCACCTGCACCTGCACCTGCACCTGCACCCGTGGTGTCGCCTGAAACAGTTGCTCCGGTGTCGCAGACAGAACCCGCGGCAGCCCCGTCAGCCGAGGTGCCCGAGCATCCTGCGCCAGAAACACCACGCCCGCTGAACCCGAAGGCGCCGTATCGGCCACCGCAGGACGAGCCGCCAGCAGACTGGCTGGATGGCCCGCCGCCTGACGACAGCGGTGTGGATCGTGATGACGAGGACGATCTGGACGCCAGTCAGTACATCGCCGATTGGCAGCCTGAATCGACGGATGAGGCTGCTGTTGACGAGCCCGGCGATGAACTCAGCGATTTGCCACCGGCCAGCGGTTTGGCGGCCGAGTGGTTGGGGCTGTTTGATCAGTTGGGCCTGTCCGGTCTGACCCAGAGTATCGCCGCGCATTGCCAGTTGGTCGCGCGCGACGGGGGGCTCTGGACACTCCATCTGGACCCGGGCCATAGTGCGCTTTACAACGAAAACCACCGCAAGCGTCTTGAGCAGGCAATCGCTGCCGTTACGCAGGCGGATGTGGCGCTGACCGTTGATGTGTCTGCGCCCACCCAGGAAACGCCAGCGGTTGCCGCCGCCCGTCGCAAGGCGACGCGTCAGAAGGCGGCCGAGCTGAGCATTCATAACGACCCGATGGTCCAACGACTGTGCGCGGAGTTTTCCGCGGAAATTTGTGCGGATACGATTCGTCCGATTGACGAGCCCGCAAGCTGATACTGGAGGATAGCGTCATGATGAAAGGTGGCATGGCAGGCCTGATGAAGCAGGCCCAGCAAATGCAGGAAAAAATGGCCAAAATGCAGGAAGAGCTGGCCAATATGGAAGTCACCGGTCAGTCCGGTGCCGGTCTGGTCTCGGTTGTCATGACCGGTCGCCACGATGTGCGCCGCGTCAATCTGGATGACAGCCTGATGCAGGAAGACAAGGAAGTGCTGGAAGACCTGATCGCGGCCGCGGTGAACGATGCTGTGCGCAAGCTGGAGCAGGCAAACAAGGACAAAATGTCCGGCTTTACCGCGGGTATGAATCTGCCCGACGGCTTCAAGATGCCGTTCTGATCGATGAGTTTCAGTCCGCTGATTCGTCAGATGGTCGACGCCCTGCGTGGTTTGCCGGGCGTAGGGCCGAAAACTGCCCAGCGCATGGCCTTGCATCTGCTGGAACGTGATCGTGCTGCAGCGGCTCACCTTGCACATGCCCTGCAGGCGGCGGTTGAGGGTGTGGGATATTGCCAGCGCTGCCGCACCCTGAGCGAGACCGAGATTTGCTCGCTGTGCAGTGATCCCCGCCGGGACGACCGCCTGCTCTGTGTGCTGCAAAGCCCGGCTGATGTCTGGGCGGTCGAGCAGGCTGGCGGATTCAACGGACGCTACTTTGTGCTCAAGGGCCATCTGTCGCCGATTGACGGCATGGGCCCTGAGGAAATCGGCGTGCCGGCGCTGCTCGATTGTATCGAGGGGCGGCCGGTAGACGAGATCATTCTGGCGACCAACCCGACCGTGGAAGGCGAAGCCACCGCCCATTACATCGCGGAGTTGCTGCGCCCGCGCGGTATTCGGGTATCGCGTATTGCCCACGGCGTGCCGCTCGGCGGCGAGCTGGAGTATATCGACGGCGGCACCCTGGCCCACGCGCTGGCCGGCCGAACGCCGATCCTCTGAGGTCGGCGCCGGCGCCTAGTCGGTCAGTCGTCCGAGCTGGTAGTCACGTATGGCCTGATGGATTTCAGCCTCGCTGTTCATCACGAAGGGGCCGTATTGAACGATCGGCTCCCCCAGCGGACGACCTGCCAGCAGCAACAGCCGGGCCCCGGCGGAGCCCGCCTGCAAACTGACCCTGTCGCCTTCACCGAAACGCCCAAGGCGGCCCTTTTCCAGCACGGCGGTGCGCTGCTCGCCTTGCACTGCGACACTTCCTTCATAGACGTAGCCAAGCAGCCGGTGGGTGGTCGGAATCGGCAAGCTGACATGCTCGTTCGCGTTCAATTGCACATCGATGTACAAGGGGTCGGTCTTGCCGCCGCTGATCGGTGCTGTCACTGATTGACCGTTGTGCTCTATACGGCCGGCGATCAGCTTGAGTTGTCCGCCGCCAGCGAGTGCCTGCTCTGGCAGTGCCGACGCTGGCAGGTCGCGATAGTGCGCCGGTTGCATCTTGTCGGCTGCGGGCAGGTTCAGCCAGAGCTGAAAACCCCGCATGGTTCCCCGGTCCTGTTGCGGCATTTCCGAGTGAATGATGCCTCGGCCTGCGGTCATCCATTGCACGTCCCCGGGGCCGAGGAGCCCGCGGTTGCCGAGGTGGTCCTCGTGCAGCATGCGGCCTTCAAGCATATAGGTGACGGTTTCAAAGCCGCGATGGGGGTGGGAAGGGAAGCCGCCGATGTAGTCGTCTGCGCTGTCGGAGTTGAATTCGTCGAGCATCAGGAAGGGGTCGAAACGCGCAGCATCACGCCCGCCGAATACGCGGGTCAGGCGCACGCCGTCGCCGTCCGAGGCCGGTTGCCCGACAATGGCTTCGATCAGATCACGGTGCTGAGTCATGGCGCATCTCCCAAGGATAGGTTTTGCGCCATTGTATGACTGGTAAATTCGATTTGATAACGCAAAAAATACGTTAATCGTATCGAATTTACTGATTGCTTTCGGCGGGCGCCTCGGCAGGTGTGTCGGCTGGGGCGCGGCCTTCCAGCTCGTCAATGATGCGCTGGTAGCCCTGGCAGGAGTCGTAGCGGCCGTTGGCCGGATCCTGCTCTTGCAGCGCCTTGAGGCGTGCATTGAGCTCTTCGGCCATGCCCGGCTGGTCCTTGGTGCGATCGTAGATCATCTGCGCCAGAAGCTCGCCTTTGGCAATCGCCTCTTCCGGGGTACATGCCTGAGCAGTGAGGCTGCCCAGACCAAGCAGGCCGCTGAGGCCCAGTACAACTAACTGTTTCATCTCTACCTCGCATGCCTGCATGGGGAAGCCCCTATGGTAGCCGCTCACCGGCCTGTCTCCAAGCGCTCGCGCATGCATCCGGGCATCGTCATCAGCTCGCCGCTTGGACCTGAAGGCCGCGAAATAGCTCGCTTGACGTGGTTTTTCCGGTGCTTTCCGGCGGTTGCTCTGCGCTGATATGTCACACACTGCTCAACGCAGGTGTCCTGCTGCGGTTACTCGAGAAACGCCTCCAGCAGTTCGGGCGGCACGCTGTGGCGGTGGGCCAGGCTGGTATCACCGGTATCGGGGTGGAATACGATGACCACCTCCTTGCGTTCCAGCAGACGTCTTACCTGGGCAACCCGCACCTCAAGGCTGCTGTCGTCGCCATTGTCGGTTCCATCGCGGGTGACAAAGTCTTCCAGCAGTGCATCAAGGGTTTCTGGTTCCAACAACTGATAGGGAATCAACATGCGCCGGTTTCTCTGCTGACGGTGGGGGCAATGTTACACTCGCGCCCTTTAAGAGGGTATTGACCGGACGATGATCGACGACCCGCTATTCTATCTTTGTGCCGTGCCCGCGGTGCTGCTGTATGGCATCGCCAAGGGCGGTTTTGGCGGAAATATTGCCATTCTCTCCGTGCCCTTGATGGCCATGGTGGTGTCGCCACAGAAGGCGGCAGCGATCCTGCTGCCGATTCTCTGTGCAATGGATCTGGTTGCCATCCGTACGTTTCGCGGGCGCTGGGACAAGACCAACCTGCGTATCATTCTGCCTGCTGCAATGGTCGGCGTTGCGCTTGGTGCGCTCTCGTTTCGGGTGCTCAACGAGCAGCATATCCGCCTGCTCATTGGCACCATCGCCGTCCTTTTTGTGCTAAACGCCTGGTTGCGCCGTGATCAGACGCTGGCGCGTCCTGCCAGTGTCTGGCGGGGCCGGTTCTGGGGGCTTGTTTCCGGTTTTACCAGCTTTGGCATCCATGCCGGCGGGCCGCCGATCAATGTATACATGCTGCCTCAGCGGCTGGAGAAAACGGTGCTGATGGGCACGCTGGCCGTGTTCTTTACCCTGGTCAACTGGGTAAAGGTCCCTGCCTATGTCTATCTCGGGCAGTTTTCCACTGAGAACCTTCTGACGTCGCTGGCGCTGATGCCGTTGGCTCCGATCGGCGTCAAACTCGGGTTCTGGATGCTGCAACGCAGCAATGAGCAGCTGATCTATCGGTTGTGTTACCTGTTTCTGCTGTTGACCGGTGGCAAGCTGCTGGTCGAAGGCGTCATTGGATTGCTCGGCTCCTGATCAGTCGCTGCAGACTGGCATACAGCTGTTCGCTGTCGACGGGTTTGGGCAGGTAGTCGTCCATGCCGGCGGTCATGCCCTCCAGGCGATGAGTGTCGAGTACATGGGCGGTCAGGGCGACAATCGGCGTGCGTGGCAGATGTTCCCGCTGTTCATGGGCGCGTATCCGCCGGGTTGCCTCAAATCCGTCCATCTGGGGCATTTCGCAGTCCATCAGGATGAGATCGTAGCGCTCCGGGTCCTCCCGGTAGAGGCGCAGGGCATCTGCGCCATTTTCGGTCAGTTCCAGGCTGTAACCCGCTTTCTCCAGCAGCGTCTTTACCACCAGTTGATTGACCTGGTTGTCTTCGGCAATCAGCAGATGCCCGCGTCCACGCCACTGCTCGCTGATCGGACGCTCGGTTGGCTGAGCCTGCGGTGGGTTGCTATTGAGCAGCAGCGCCAGCGCCTTCTGCAATTGCCCCGGAAGCAGCGGCAGGCTCTGCTCCAGCACCTGGCCCTGCCAGGCTAGCTGGCGATGATCGTCGGCTGCCCGCAGCAGCAGGATCGGAGTGTTCTCCTGTTCGTAGTGATGCAGCAGTTGCTGGAGGCGGTCGGTCGGTATGTCCTGGGCGTCGAGCAGCACCAGTGCAGTCTGTTGTTCGCAAGCCTCTCCTTCAAGGGGCTCGACCTGGTAGCCCAGTCGTGCGAGCTGGGTCTGATAATGCGGGCGGGCTGCCGCATGACGGGTCACGATGGTGGCGATACCTGCGAGCGGCTTGTCCGGTGCTGCGCCAGCGCTCTGCATCGGCAGTGAAAGCGACATGCAGGTTCCCTGATCCTTGTCACTCTCCAGCGTGATGGTGCCCCCCATCAGGCGCACCAGCTCCTGGCTGATTGCCAGACCGAGGCCGGTTCCGCCATAGCGCCTTGTGGTACTGCTGTCGGCCTGGGTGAAGGAGTCGAACAGGCCTGCCTGCGCGTCACGTGCTATGCCGATGCCGGTATCACTGATGTCGAAGCGGATATCCCACTGCCCGTTCCCCCGATCGCTCGGCGCGCCGCTGACCTCGACGCTGACATGCCCCTTGCTGGTGAACTTGAATGCATTGCTGAGCAGGTTCATCAATACCTGCTTGAGTCGGGTGGGGTCGCCAATCAACTGCTCGGGCAGTGCCGGTGATACGCTGCAATACAGACCAATGTGTTTCTCCAGTGTCTGCGCGGTGAACAGGCCTGCCGTTTCCGACACCAGGGCTTCCGGGTCGAAGGCGAGGGTTTCCAGTTTGACCTGCCCGGATTCCAGACGCGCGAAGTCCAGGATGTCGTTGATGACCGTCAGCAGGGTTTGGCCGGACTTGCTGATGGTGTCCAGATAGAATCGCTGCTGGTTATCCAGACGGGTTTCCATCAATAGCTGCAGCATGCCGAGAACCCCATTCATCGGGGTGCGGATTTCATGGCTCATGCGCGCCAGAAAGCGACTCTGCGCCAGGGTTTCCAGGCGTGCTTGCCTGGCTTCCTCGTCTGCCCGGTAGCGTGCCTCTTTGAGGGCGTTGATGCGGTCGGCCAGTCCCAGCGAGAGAATGATCATCTCGGCGCACATGCCGAACTTCACCCAGTGAGTGCCGTAGCTGGCACCAAACAGCTCAAATCCCAGCGAGCCCGCAGTCGAGAGAATCAGCGAGCAGAGCAGAAAGCCCCAGGCCAGGGTGTAGTGGGCGCCGTAGCGGAAACCCTTGCGCCAGACATAAATGCCGGTGCCGAGCAGAATGATTGAGCTGACCAGTACAAACAGGCTGGCCATGTTGTTGTACAAAGTGGTGCTGAATACGGGTATCACCACCATCGCGGCCAGCACGATCAGAATCTTTACGCGCAGTATCCGATCCAGACGCGGGAATTGCTCGCGGGTGTGCAGATAGTGCCGGCTGAACTGGGTCGACACGGCGCAATGAATGAACATCAGCGTGTAGATGGCCAGAGTCTGTAACGTAATGCTGGCGTCAATCCATTTCCACAGCAGGCCATCGAAGGTGGCCATGAACAGCAAGATGCTCAGGATATGGGCCAGATACCAGGCATAGGTTGCCTCGCGCAGCGACAGCTGCAGGAACAGGTTGTAGGCAAACAGCCCCAGCAGAATGCCGTAGAACAGCCCTGCACCCAGCATGCTGGTCTCCAGCTGCGCGCTGCTGGCTGGCCAGCTGGAGAAGTAGAGCGGGACGAACACGGTACTGGCGGTATCAACGCGCAGGTAGAAGCGCGTTTCTCCCGGCGGCAGGGTGACCGGAAACCAGTGGTTGCTGACGGCAACCGCGCGCGCACTGGGTGGCAGATGGTCGCCGCCCTGCTGTATCAGTGGGGCCGCCCCGGGGCGCAGTTGGTAGAGCGTCAGGTTGTCCAGTAGTGGATACTCGATTTCCACTACTCCTTCGATGGGGGTAGTCAGGGTGTTGCGCAGGGCAAATTGAACCCACCAGACTGATGAGTCCTTGCCTTCATTGATATGTTGGCTGCTGATCGGGCGCCAGGGCTGAACGCTGCCGCGCTGCAGTTGCTCGATAGTCAGGCTGCCCTGTGGGTCCTCCAGGAGCAGCAACTGCCGGCCGAGTGACAGGCGAGCATGCAGGTTGCTGATATCGACGCTTTCAGCCAGTTGGTGACTAACCTGGGCGAACGCCAAGCAGGACGAGAAGGCCATGCCCAGCGCAACCCAGCACAGTATAAGAACGCGGCACAAACGCATACAGAGTGCACTCGGCTAGACCACCAGCGTGTGATCTTTTGTTATTTGTTTTGATCTATCCGAATGCTAGCACAGGGTCATTATCGCCGCCGCTACTGCTTCGATTTCTGGCTGCTGGAGGCGTTGCCCCTGACCAACTGACGCAGCAGAAAACGGGAGGGGTGCACGGCTTCACTGAGGTCCCGCGGCAGCGGCAGCGGCTCGTCACCAAGCCAGGCAGCCAGCAACTCTCCGCTGAGTGGGGCACTGATCAGACCGCGTGATCCGTGTGCGGTGTTGACGTACAGCCCAGGCTGCCAGGGCGCGGGGCCCGTTGGTTGCTGCGAAGCGTCCTTGCCCAGAACCGCGTACTGATCAAGGAATGCGTCGGGGTCCAGCACTGGCCCCAGCAGCGGCAGGTAGTCCGGGGCAGTGCAGCGCAAGCCGACACGTGCGCCCTGCGGCGCTGTCGCGCTGAAATGGCGGTGCAGTTCAGGCGACAGGCTTTGCAGTAGCTGCAGATTATGGCGGTTTTCCTCTTTGCTGGGCGTCAGGTCGAGGCGGTCAAAGCGAAAGCTTGCCCCGAGGTGATGCTCGCCTTGCCTTGCCGGCGATACATAGCCATCAGCGCAGAGAACCGTCTTCAGTCGGCTACTGTGTGCGTCGGCCGGCAGATGGGTGATCTGGCCGCGGATCGGTTTCAGCGAAAGATGGCGGGTCTGGGAGAAACGCGCTGTCTCGTGGGCGCCGCAGATGATCACCGTGCTGCTGGCAGCGAGGCAATCGCCCTGTTCGTTCAGTAACTGCCACTGGCTGCCGTCATAGCGCAGATCGGCGACGGCAGTGGTGGTTCTGACCTCGATATTGGGGTGCTCAAGCAACTGCCGGCACAGGGTTGGCGGACTGACCCAGCCGCCTGCGGGGAAGAACAGGCCGGGACTGCTGATCTCCACGCCGGCGAGCGCGCTGGCCTGGCGGGCATCGACTGCCTGCAGGAAACTGGCGGGATAGCCCTGGCTTGCCAGTCCCTGTTGTCGGCGCTGCTCCTTGTCGTCCGTGCCCAGCTGCAGGACGCCGCAGGCATGCCAGCGCCCTTCGCCCTGTTTCAGTTCGCGCTGCAGCAGGCGCAGGCTGTACTGATAGGCGCTTTGAATAAACCGCGACAGCGGCGGATGGTGGGGCGATAGCTTGCAGTAGAGAATGCCTTGCGGATTGCCGGAGGCGGCACCCGCGATGTCGGGTAAACGCTCGATAACCTGCACCTGCCAGCCGCGGGGGGCGAGGGCGTGGGCAGTGCTGCAGCCAGCCAGACCAGCGCCGATGATGATCGCCGAGCGCTTTCCCGATCTTTCCGGTCGAGCATACCAGGGGGCTCGCCAGGGTTGCGCTGGCGGCTGCTGCAGCTGACCGCAGAGCATATCGCGTTTGCGACCAAAACCCTTGACCTTGCGCATCTCGAAGCCGGCAGCGATCAGTCCCCGGCGCACATCACCGACGCTGGTAAAGGTCGCGACCGTGGCGCCCGGCCGTGACAGTTCCGCCATGCGCTGATACAGCGCCGGCTGCCACATGTCCGGATTGCGTGCCGGGGCAAACCCGTCGAGAAACCAGGCGTCAACGGGAGCGTCCAACTCCGGCAGGGTATCGAACAGATCGCCAATCAGCAGGGTCAGGGTGACGCGTCCACCGGCAAAGGAAAAGTGCTGCCAGCCGGGCGTCAGATCCTGATATTGATCCAGCAATTCGGCACTCAGGTCTGCCAGCTCTGACCAGATGGCCAGGGCGCGTTGCAGGTCCGTGCGCGCGAGCGGGTATTTTTCCGTGCTGACGAAGTGTAGATAGGTATCGTCGGGCGCGCTGGCCTGCCACAGCTGCCAGGCGGCGAGAAAGTTAAGTCCGGTGCCGAACCCGGTTTCCGCGATGCAGAAATGCTCGCCAGCGGCCATCGCGCGCCAGCGCTCTGCCAGGCGGTTGTGGGTCAAAAATACGTGCCGGGTCTCTTCCAGGCCGCTGTCGCGGGAAAAATAGACATCATCAAAGCGACTGGAGAAGGGCTGGTCGCCTTCCATCCAGACCAGGTCGGCAGACTCGACAGTAGGTGCGCTCACGCAGGCTCCGGGGATACGGGATTCCCGGTTATTGTACCGTGCCGACGGCCGTTACCCCATATTGGGCAGAATCAGCAGCAGCCAGGTAGCCAGGACAACCAGCGCAACGGTGGACCATTTGGGTTTGAGCAGCGATTTCATGGCATATGCCTTCTTGTTTTTATTAGCATGAATACCTTGTGGGTATCAGGCGGCGCATGGTCTGGTTGGACGGGAGGCCGCAAAACGGATCGCGGTAGCGATAAATAGTGCCTGTTTTTTGTTATAGCACGCGATGCCCGGGTGTTCCGGCCCGGCGTGGAATTGTGTTAGACAAAATGGCTACAAGCGCACGCGGTGATGTCGCCAATCGCCCTCAGCGGGGCTCGCCGCTCTGGAATAGCCGCTCGGTGCGCGCCGCCATGATCAGGTCATTCATATGCACCCCGCCCAGCGAGTGACTCCACCAACTGGTGGTGACCCGCCCCCACTCGAGCAGCAGCGCCGGGTGATGATCCTGTTCCTCTGCCAGAGCGCCGACCCGGTTGGCGAACGCCAGGGCACTGGCGAAGTCGGCAAAGGGGTAGACCCGTTCAATGCGGTGAATGCCCTCGACACAATTCAGCTCCCAGTCGGGGAGGGCGGCGAGCAGGGCCAGAATCTGCTCCTGCACCAGTGCGCTGGCGTTATCTGCCGATGCTAATTCTCGTTCGGCCAGGTCGTGCATGTTTGTGCTCCAGCAGAGGGTTTCTCAGGCAGCTTAGCAGTTCGCGGATGGGTGGAACGCGTTATCATCTTGCGCATGGTGACAAAATTGGGGGATTCGGACAGGTGATTCGTGTGCGGTGGTTGCGCCGGTGGCTCAGATTCCTCGGTTGGCGCCCGGACAGTACCACCCATCAGGAAAAGCTGATCTCGGCGCTGGGCACGACGCTGGCGCTGATTCTGCTGTACTGGATTACCCATCTGGTGATGAGCGCAGAGAGTGCGCTGTGGGTGACCGGCTCGATGGGCGCCAGCGCGGTGCTGGTGTTCGCCATGCCCCACGGCACCCTGTCGCAACCCTGGTCGGTCATTGGCGGCCATGTGCTGTCTGCGCTGTTCGGAGTGGCCTGTGTGCAGTGGTTGCCTTCCGGGTTCTGGCTCGCCGCCCTGGCTGTGGGGGGGAGCGTCATCATCATGATGTATGCCCGCTGCCTGCATCCGCCGGGCAGCGCAACCGCCATGATTGTGGTGCTGGGCGGGCCGCAGATTGTCGATGCGGGCTTCAGTTTCGTGCTCTATCCGATCTTGCTTGATGTACTGGTTATTGTGCTGTTTGCCGTGCTGTTCAACAGCCTGTTCACCAGCCGGCGCTACCCGTTGCCGTTGACTCGGCATGCCATAGGCCGGGCGCCGGGTATCGCGCCGGAAGATTTCGAGCATGCGCTCAAGCAAATGAACGCCTACATGGATATCGACTTCAACGATCTGCTGCGACTTGTCGAGCTGGCCAACGCCAACGCGCAGAGCAAGGGCGTGACTGCGGCCGACCTGGAGCCGGGTGGCTTCTACAGCAACGGCTTGCCGGGTCGGAACTGGTCGGTGCGCGAGGTGCTGCAGGTAGTCAGCCGGCCGGGGCGCGCCGGTCGCGTGCGTTACCGCATCATCAAGGGTGCGGGCGAGGGCGGCAATGGCATCTGCCGGGTCAGCGAGTTTGTCCGGTGGGCGCGCTACAGGGTGGCGCCGGATGAGCAGGGGCGGCAGTGGCACCGGGTCACCGACGCGCAGCCTGCAACCGAGGCCTGACCGGTACAGTTAGGGGTGCAAGCCAGCTGAAACTGTCTCTGTTGCGATGCGAGGCGGCTTTCTAGAATAGCGTTCCCTCCCTTTGCTTTCCGAGTTTGCAGCATGCATGTTTCATCCGGCCGTTGGTTGTACGGATTCCTGTTGGCGTTAACCACCACTCTGCTCTGGGGTGTGCTGCCGATCATGCTCAAGGAAGTGCTCAAGGTCATGGACCCCTATACCGTGACCTGGTATCGCCTGCTGAGCGCCGGTCTGGTGCTTCTGATCTGGCTGGCCGCCAAACGCAAGCTGCCCTCGATTCGTGCGCTGTCGACGCGCAATCGGGGCTTGCTGGTTATCGCCGTGCTGGGTCTGGCGTTCAACTACGTGCTCTATCTGATGGCGCTCAACCGGCTGTCGGCCGGGACCATGCAATTGATTATTCAGACCGCGCCGATCATGCTGATGATTGGCAGCATGTTGCTTTTCCGCGAGCGTTTCGGGGTCGGCCAGGTACTCGGGCTGGTCGTCCTGTTGCCGGGATTTGCGCTGTTCTTCAATCAGCGACTGGTTGAGTTGATGACGCAAATGAGCAGCTACACCCTGGGTATCCTGATCGCGATTGCCTCGGCTTTCAGTTGGGCGCTTTACGGCCTGGCCCAGAAGCAGCTGCTGACGGTCTGGTCGTCGGTATCGGTGATGATGGTCATCTACCTCTCGTGCGCTGCGCTGATCACCCCGCTTGCTACACCAACCCAGGTGCTCAGCCTCACTCCTCTGCAAGGCTGGCTGCTGCTGGGCTGCTGCCTCAATACGCTGGTTGCCTACGGTGCCTTTGCCGAAGCGCTGGCGCATTGGGAGGCGTCCCGGGTGAGCGCGACCGTGACTACTACGCCGCTGTTTACCTTCTCGCTGGTGGCCCTTGGGGCCATGCTCTGGCCGGGGGTGATCGAGCCGGAGATTCTCAACAGCCTCGCCTATCTGGGCGCACTGATGGTGGTTGCAGGCTCGGCATTGATTGCGCTGGCACCAAGCCTGATGAACAGTATTCGGCAGCGGCGTCTGCGCCGCCTTGCCGTTACACCGCCGCCAGCCGGGTCCTGAGGCAATCGTCGGTCGATTGTTGCGTTAGAATGGTTGCCAAGCATCGATGGCGGACACGCTACGCTTAGTCCGCCCTTGTATCTCGACTACTGCCTCTCCAAGGGGGCATAGTTCCCGACTGATCCTCGGGGGAGGCTGGTAAGCCGTGTCCGCCCTTAAGCCGCCGAGCTTGCAGCGTAGATTGGGCTGCCACCTCCATTTCATCCCTCAAGTCCGAACGGTATCTAGAGCCGCAAGAGCTCGCATTGCACAAGGTTGGACGGGGTGACGTGATCATCAAGACGACTGCATGGAGGACATCTCATGACACTGGTAGTGGGCATTGATATCGCCAAGCGCACTTTTGATCTGGCCATACTGCAGCCCAACGGCAAACACCGAACCAAGAGCAAATTAAGCAACGATCAGGCAGGCTTCGCCGTCTTTGAAGACTGGCTCCAGCGCCATGCTGAGCCAGGGGCCTGGATCGTGATGGAAGCTACCGGCATCTACCATGAAGCACTCGCCGAGCATTTCCATGCTCTAGGTTATCGAATCGCAGTGCTCAACCCCGCACAAATTGCTCGCTACGCTCAAAGTCAGTTGCAGCGTAGCAAAACAGATAAGCTCGATGCCAAGCTGATCGCCACCTATGGTCAGCGCCACCTGGATCACCTGCGAGCCTGGCAACCCGAACCCCGGTCACTGCGCCAGCTGCGAGCGCTAACCCGGCATCTGGAAGACCTTCAAGCACTGCGGCAGATGGAGCTGAACCGACTTGATGTCAGCCGGGAAAACGTCAAGGACTCGATTCAGGCGATCGTGCAGCGGCTCAATGAACAAATCGAATGGACGCTAAAGCAGATCAAGCAGCATATCGATGATGACCCGGATCTACGTGGTAAACGTGATCTGCTGGTGAGCATCGACGGCATCGCTGACAAGACAGCGGCGCTGATCCTGGCTGAGCTGGGCGAGATAGAACGCTTTACCCATTCCCGCGCGGTCACTGCGTTCGCGGGCCTAGACCCGCGCCTGCAAGAGTCAGGCGCCTTCTACGGTCGTACCCGCATCTCACGAACAGGGTCAGCTCGACTACGCAGTGCCCTCTACCTACCTGCTGTTGTAGCGATGACCTACAACCCGGCGATCAAGGCGCAAGTCGAGCGTCTGAGGGCCAGGGGCAAAATGGGTAAGCAAACCGTGTGCGCGGCCATGCGTAAGCTGCTGAGTATCGCCTATGGCGTACTCAAATCAGGTAAGCCCTTCGATCCCGCATTGGCCATTGCGCACTAAGTTGGAAGACGGTATCTACGCATTATCCCCGCCGTGGCCCGGCATCGTCATCGGCTGCTTTGCCAGGCCCTGCGACATATCGCCTGTAGGGTGGTCAACGCATAGCGTTGGCCACCGGGGCTGAAAATGTGGAGCACTGCGGATACGCTGCGCTTAGTCCGCCCTGCGAATGCCAAGGCCGCCGCTATTACGAGAAAACCTTTTTCAGGAGATGACTATGGCTGTCGTCCAACAAGCACTTGAACAGGCCCTGCAGGCACTGAACCCTGCGCATCTGGAGTTGATCAACGAAAGCCATATGCATAGCGTGCCGCCCGGCTCGGAGTCGCATTTCAAGGCGGTGGTGGTCAGTGAGCGCTTCAGCGCGCTAAATTCGGTCAAGCGGCACCAGCTGGTATATGCCACCCTGGGCGAACTGATGCAGCGTATTCACGCGCTGGCCCTGCACACTTACACACCGGCCGAGTGGCAGCAGCGTCAGCAGGCGCCGGCTTCGCCCAACTGCCTGGGTGGCAGCAAGGCAGACCAGCACTGACCCTCCGTCTGCCGGTGGTTTGTCGCCGGCGGTCACTTTGCTAGAATGCGCCGCTTCAAAACGTACGCCCTTTACGCGGGCGCTCACTGAATACCGAGGTAAGCATGTCTGCAATCGTTGTTGTGGCACTCTACAAGTTCGTCCAGCTGGACGACTACGAAGCTCTTCGCCAACCCCTGCTTGATACCCTTGTCGCCAACGGCGTCAAAGGTACCCTGCTGCTGGCGCGAGAGGGCATGAATGGCACCATCGCCGGCCCCCGTGAAGGCATGGACCGGGTGCTGGACTGGCTGCGTTCCGATACCCGTCTGGCAGACCTGGACTACAAGGAGTCCTACTGCGACGAGATGCCGTTCTACCGCACCAAGGTCAAGCTCAAGAAAGAAATCGTCACCCTCGGCGTGCCCGGCATTTCGCCAACCAGCAAGGTCGGCACCTATGTCGAGGCAAAGGACTGGAACGCCCTGATCAGCGATCCCGAGGTGCTGCTGATCGACACCCGCAACGACTACGAAGTCTCGATCGGCACCTTCCAGGGTGCGATCGATCCGAAAACCAAGACCTTTCGCGAGTTTCCGGAATACGTGCGCGCGCACTTCGATCCAAAACGTCACAAAAAGGTGGCAATGTTCTGTACCGGGGGCATCCGCTGCGAAAAGGCCTCCAGCTATATGCTGGAGGAAGGCTTTGATGAGGTATTTCACCTCAAGGGCGGTATTCTCAAGTACTTTGAAGATGTGCCGGCCGAAGAGTCGATGTGGAACGGTGAGTGCTTCGTGTTCGACAACCGGGTAACCGTGCGCCATGATCTGGCCCCGGGGTCATTCGATCAGTGTCACGCCTGTCGTCACCCGGTATCCGCCGAGGATATGGCATCGCCGCAATACGAAGAGGGCATCAGTTGCCCGCATTGCTACGACAGCCTGCCGGAGAAAACCCGGCAACGCGCCGAAGAGCGTCAGCGCCAGATTCAGCTGGCCAAGGCGCGCAACCTTCCGCATCCGATTGGCATGCCCCCGCAACTGGCCTCGCCCAACGCCAAGGCCGATAGCTGACCGACCCGGAGTACGCCATGCAGCAGCGCCTGATCTACGTGATGGACCCGATGTGTTCATGGTGCTGGGGTCTGGCGCCGCTGATTGATGCGATATTCCAGGCCCATCCTGATGTGCCGGTCCACCTGGTGGCCGGCAGTTTGCGGCCGCACCTGCAGGCGCCGCTTGATAACGCCTCCCGCCAGGCGCTGGCCGCCCACTGGCAATCAGTCGCTGCGCTCAGTGGTCAGCCGTTTGCCGACCCGCAGGCATTGCCCGAACCCTTGATCTACAACGTGCGTCCCGCCAGTCAGGCACTGATTGTTGCGCGCGCCCTCGACGTCGAGCGGCTGTGGCCCTTTGTTCGGGCCATGCAGCAGGCGTTTTTCGCCGAATGCATGGATATTACCCGGCCAGCGGTCTTGCTTGAGATTGCCGCTGCCAACGGCTATGACCCGGTTGAATTTGCGGCACGCTTCGATCAGGCCGATACGCAGCAACTGCTCGATGAGGATTGGGGCTGGGCGGCTGATCGGGGACTGGCCGAGCTGCCGATTCTGTTCGCCGAGCGCGACGGGCAGCTGGCGCTGCTGGGCAATGGCTATCGCTCGCCAAATGAGGTGCTGGCGCTGCTGCAGCGCTGGGTCGGCGCTGCAGCCTGAGCGTATCAGCGCTCGCGCAGCGCCTCGGCCTGGGCACGCAGTACCGGCTTGAGCAGATAGCTGAGGATACTCTTGCGGCCGGTAATGATGTCGACACTGGCGACCATGCCGGGGATGATCAGCAACGGATTCTCCTCGCTGCCCAGGTGGTTCTTGTCGGTACGCAGGCGAATCAGATAGAAGCTGTCGCCATTCTCGTCAGTGACCGTATCGGCGCTGATATGCTCCAGTTCCCCCTTGAGCCCGCCATAGATGGTGTAGTCATAGGCGGTAATCTTGATCATGGCCTCCTGGCCTGGATGCAGGAAGGCAATGTCCTGCGGGCGGATACGCGCCTCGAACAGCAGGGTATCCTCCAGCGGAATGATTTCCACCAGATCACTGCCCGGCTGAATAACGCCGCCAATAGTGTTGACCAGTAGCTGCTGCACGATACCGTGCACGGGCGAGGTTACCAGCGTCCGACGCACCCGGTCTTCAAGTGCCAGCCCTGACGCAGACGATTTTTGCAGGTCAATGCGGGTCTGATTTAGCTCTTCAAAGGCTTCGCTGCGGAAGCGGTTACGTGCTTCCTCGGCTTTGCGTTCGACCTCGCGTAACGCCGACTCGGCGCGCGGTATGGCCAGGGTGGTGCCGTCCAGATTGCCGCGTGTTTCCACCTCGGCCCGGCGCAAGCGCAGCACTTCTACCTCGGAGATGGCACCGTCTTTCACCAGCGGTGCAGACATGCTGATCTCGCGCTGCAGCAGCCCCAGACTATTGCGGAACTGACGCTGCTTTGAGCGGAGCTCGTTCAACTCCTGTTCGCGTTGACGGCGCTGCTCATCGAGAATCGCCAGCTCATCCGCCAGCCGCCGTTGCCGCGACTGGTACAGGGCCACTTCCGCTTCGGCAAGCTCCGGAGCATCTCGCAGAACCTCGTCCGGCATCACCAGCTCGCCACCTTCGGCTTCGGCAGTCAGACGGGCCAGTGCAGCCTGTTTGCCCAGCTGTTCAGCACGGGTTTCCTGGACATTGGAGGCGAACCGGGTGTCGTCGAGGCGCAATAGCGGGGCGCCTTTCTCGACGATCTGACCTTCGCGGACCAGAATCTCGGCAACGATGCCGCCTTCCAGGTTCTGCACCCGCTGCAGCTTGCCGGGCGGGATGGCCTTGCCCAGCCCGCGTGTCAGCTCCTCCACCTTGGCAAAGTGTGCCCAAAGCAGCCCGGTCAGCAAAAACGCCACCAGCGCCCAGAGCATCAGCCGAGCTGATCTGGGGGAGTCCTCCAGAATGGCGTGGGTCAGATCCTGCAATGGCGTGTCTGCAGCCGCGGCGCTAGCGGGGGCAGGCTTGTTACCCAACTGCAGGGTGGGTTTAGCTCCGTGCGACATTCACGTGTCCTTTGCGCAAGGCTTCCAGTACCTGTTCCTTGGGGCCGTCGGCGACAATCTTGCCGCCGTCAATCACAATCAGCCGGTTCACCAGCGACAGCATTGAAGCCCGGTGGGTCACCAGCAACAGCGTACGGTTGTGCAAAATGGGTTGCAGCTGACGCTTGAGGCGTTCCTCACTGCTGTTGTCCATGGCGCTGGTGGGTTCATCCAGCACCAGTACCGGCGGGTCAAGCAGCAGCGCGCGGGCGACTGCCACGGCCTGCCGCTGGCCGCCTGAGAGGTTCATGCCGCGCTCGCCAACCTGCAGATTCAGCCCAAGCGGGTGCAGGCGGGCGAACTCGCTAACCCCGGCCATGTCGGCTACTTGCTGCAGGCGCTCGTCGTCTACGTAGCGCGCGCCCAGGGTCAGGTTGTCGCGCAGGGTGCCGTTGAACAGTTGAATATCCTGCGGTACGTAACCGATGTTGTGGCGCAGGTCGGCTACCTCCAGTTGCTGGATATCAACGCCATCAACCAGCAGATGTCCGCTGTCGGGCTGATACAGATTCAGCAGCAGCTTCTCCAGTGTGCTTTTGCCCGAACCACTGCGTCCGATGATGCCGATGTGCTCGCCGGGCAGGATGCGCAGGTTCAGGTGGTCGAGCGCGGGATACTGCTGACCGGGATAGGTAAAGCAGAGGTCTCGCGCCTCGATGGCCCCATGCAGCTGGCGGCGTTGAGTCGCAATGGCCTGAGGCTGGCGCTCCTGCGGCATGCTCATCATTTCGTCGGTAGTGCCGATGGTCAGGCGCGCCTGCTGGTAGCGCGTGAGCAGACTGGATACCTGTGACAGCGGTGCCAGGGCGCGGCTGTTGAGCAGGTAGCAGGCGATCAAACCGCCCATGCTGATGGCGCCATCGCCGATCAGATAGACCCCGCTGACAATCATCGCGATGCCGGCCAGCTGCTGTATGAACAGGGTGCCGTTGACCGCGAGAGTCGAGAGTTTTCGCGCTTTCATCTCCAGGCGCCCGAGCGCGCCCACGGTGGTTTCCCACTGGCGCTGCTTTTCGCTTTCGGCGCAGTTGACCTTCAGCAGGTCGATGCCGCCCAGGGTCTCGATCAGCATCGCCTGGCGTTCACTCGACAGGTGCAGGGTCTGATCTATGCAGCGCGACAGCGGCCCCTGAATAAGCCAGCCCAGCAATAACGTCAGAGGAAAGGCCAGCAGCGGAATGGCGACCAGTGGTCCGCCGATTATTCCGATTACCAGCAGGATCAGCAGTGAGAACGGCACATCAATCAGGCTGGTCAGGGTCAGCGAGGTCAAAAAGTCGCGCAGGCTCTGAAACTCGTGAATATTCTGCGCAAAACTGCCGACCCGCGTCGGGCGGGCCTTGAGGTTCATGCCGAGAATTCGCTCAAACAGCGTCGCCGACAGGATGATGTCGGTCTTTTTCCCGGCAAGATCGAGGAAGTAGCTGCGCAGTGTGCGCAGGATCAAATCAAACAACAGTGCCAGCGATATACCGATAGCCAGTACCCACAGCGTAGTCGTGGCCTGGTTGGGTACCACCCGATCGTAGACGTTCATGACAAACAGCGGCGTCATCAACGCAATCAGGTTGATCAGAAAGCTGGCAACCATCGCATCGGAATACAGGCGACGCGAAAGCCGAAGGGTATCCTTGAACCAATGTTTCGTGCGAGGCAGCGGGGAATCGAACTGCACCTCGAAGCGGTGTCTGGGCTGGGCAAAAAAGGCTTTGCCGCTATACAGCTCTGCCAGTGCCGACTTGTCCATCAGCTTGGCGCCGCCGGCGGATTCACTGGTCAGCAGGCGTGCCTTGCCGTCCTGCCAGGACTCAAGCACAACGTTGCGGCCATCCTTGAGAAACAGCAGTGCGGGCAGGGCAATGGCGTCAATCTGGTCCAGCGGACGATTGAGGATTCGACCTTGCAGATTGGCCCTTGCCGCCGCGCGAGGCAGCAACTCCGGTGTCAGGCGCTGGTCGCGCAGAGGCAGGCCAGCAGCCAGCACGCCACGACTGGTCCGCACCTGCAGGCAGGTGCAGAGAATCAGCAGCGCATCAAGCAGTGGATCATCGAAGCGGCTGCGGGGGTCGTCCCCCGCGTTGCTGCTCGCCCCCTGTTCGGGGCCTTGCGGCCCCGTCAGTACATCAGGCGTTGTCAAAACGTTATTGACCTGTCGGCAAATCGGAATTGGAAGAGCCGGAATCGCTCAGAGCCATTGATTCAGCCGGCGGTACTACCGACTGGCTGCGCAGCAGTTCACCGGCAACCGCCAGCAGGCGGTACTGCGCCAGATACTCGGAGAATCGGGTTTCGGTCAGCCGGCGTTGCGCTGTGAACAGCTCGTTCTCACTGTCCAGCAGGTCGAGCAGGGTGCGCTCACCAATGTTGAACTGTGAGCGGTAGGCTTCGCGAACGCGAACGGTATGATCAACATACTGCTGGGCGATCGGTACCTGTTTGCGCGCGCTGTCCATGGCGTTCCAGGCCAGCCGCAACTCTTCACTCAGTTGACGGTAGGCATTGTTGCGAATCTCGATTGCTTCGTTGATCTGGTGCGCACTGGACGCCATGCGAGCCTTGTCGCGGCCGCCGCTGAACAGGTTGTAGCGCATCCGCACCATGGCCTGCCATTCGTTGTAGTGGCCGTCGGTGCCGTCCAGGTCGTTGTCGAAGTTGCGTGACAGCTCCAGGTCAAAGCGCGGGTAGAAGGGCGATTTGGCGGCCTCGTACTGGCGTTCGGCGGCAGTGCGATCGGCCTCGGCGGTCTTGATGTACGGGTTATTGGGGATGTCCTGCAGCGCTGCTTCCACCGACTCGGGCAGCATGCCGGTAATGGGCGCGGGCAGTGTCAGATCGCCCGGTGGCTGGCTGACGATGCTGTAATAGACTGCTTCGGCATCGGCCAGGTTGGCCTGTTCGGTAACCAGATTGTTGCGGGCCAGGGCCAGACGCGCTTCGGCCTGATCCAGGTCGGCATTGCGGCCGACGCCGCGCTCGCTGCGCAGGCGGATCTGATCATGAACACGTTCGTGGCTGCGCATGTTTTCCTCAGCCAGGCGTACCATCTCGCGGCGCATCAGTACCTGATGGTAGGCGTCGGCAGTGGCCAGGCCGATCTGCTCGGCGGTGCTCAGTACGCGGTAGGCGCGGGAGTTGACGGTCGCGACGTTGCGGCCAACCTCGTTGGCGGTGGCAAAGCCGTCGAACAGCATCTGCCCGAGACGCAGTGCGCCCTCGCCGCGGTTCAGTTTTTCCCAGTGCTCACCCGCAGCGCGAGTGGCCGGACTGTCGGTGCCTTCCCTGCCGTAGCCGCCGGTCAGATCAACCGTCGGGTAATATCCTGCCCGTGCTCCCCTGAGGTCTTCTTCCGCTGAAAGTCGGCTGCTGGCAGAAGCGCGCAGCTCCGGGTGGTTGTCGATAGCGGTCTGGATGGCTTCGGGCAGCGACTGCGCCGAAACCGCCAGAGAGACGGACAGGGTCAGCGGCAGTGCAAGAAACTGCCACGGGGTTAAGGATTTCATAGATCCTCCTTGATGGTGCGCCAGTAGTATTTGTGCGGTGGATGACAGGCTCCACGCATGCTCTCAAGTCTAGTCAGGCTTTTCGGCGGGAGAGCTGTCTCTGTAATACTGTTTTGATACTAAATTGGAGCAGCTTCCTGCGGCTATATTGCCAAAGCATCTAAAACAGTAAGAGCGTGTTCCCTGAAGGTTTAGTATATTTACACATAGTCATCAAATTGACGAATGAATATTTATGTTATTTCATCGTCAATTGGTTGGCTTTGAATCTCGCGCGTCGTAGGGTGGCTGTCTCGTCAGGGGAAGTCTAGCGGAGCCGGCGTTGAGGGTAGTGAAGGGAAGCCGAGGGTTCCCGGGTGATGTCAGGAATTGACAGTCCCGGGGCTGTTGTCCACATGAAATGAAAGGAGTCATGAAAATGGCTACCAGCGCAAAAGTTACTCAGGTTGTCGGTCAGGTCTTTGCAGTCGCGCCCAGCGGGGAGAAGCGCCTGCTGGTTGAAGGCGACCGTTTGATGGCCGGTGAACAGGTATTTACCGGCGAGCAGGGCAGTGTATCGCTTGAATTGAGCGATGGTCGCGAGGTCGACTTGGGTCGTGACTCTTCCTTCCGCGTTGCCGACGATGAAGCTGCCGCAGCAACAGACCAGCCCCAGGATCTGGATATTGACGCCATTCAGGCGGCGATCGCAGCCGGTGTTGACCCGACCCAATTGCTTGAGGCGACAGCGGCCGGTCCGGCGGCCGGCGCAGCGGGTGCCGGTGGTCAGGGTGGTGGCCATTCCTTCGTTTTGCTTGATCGTCTTGATCTGCGTGTGACCCCCGACGTTGGCCTGGATACCGGCCCGATTGCGTCCGCTCCCCTTGAGATTCCCAACGAAGAAGACCTGTTTCTGCCCGAGGATGGCGGCCCGGTTATTTCCATTACACCGGTTGAGCCCGGCGGCGATGTAGACGGTGCGCAGGCGGTAGAAGGCGGCTCTCTCGACTTTCTGGTGTCCCTCTCCGCACCCAGCACGGTGCCGGTTACCTTTACCTGGAGCGTAACCCTGGGCTCTGCTGACGGCGATGACCTGCCCGGCGGCACTCTCTTGACCGGTACGGTCACCATTCCGGCCGGTGAGACCAGTTATCTGCTGTCGATTCCGACCTTCGATGACGCTCTTTTCGAAGGCGGTCCAGGTTCCTTTGAAGACCTGGTTGTGTCCATTACCGATGTCGTTGCGGCGGTGCCGGGTGATGTGTCTGCAGTGGGCCTGATCGAAGACAATGACGCCATTCCGGTCGTCAACCTGGACGATGCTGACGGTATCGGCGCACAGACCGTCGAAGGCGGTGACCTGGTCTTCGGCATCACCATGAGCGGTGCATCCGATGAGGACGTGACTGTCAACTGGACAATAACCCTGAACGGCAGCGCCGAAGCAGGCGATTTGACTGATCCGGTTGTCTACTCCGGCAGCGTGGTTATTCCGGCAGGCAGCACCACCGGCAGCATCACCATTCCAACCTTTGATGACAGCCTGTTCGAAGGCGGTGCGGGCAGTTTTGAAGATCTGACCATGACCCTGACCTCGGTATCGGGTGCGAATCTGGGTAGCACAACCAGCGTGACTGGTCAGATCGAAGATAACGACGTGCCGGAGCTCAATCTGGAACAGCTCAATGGCGTAGGGTCGCGGGTGGTTGAAGGTGAAGACCTGGTGTTCAACGTCACCATGAGCGACGAGTCCACCGAGGCCGTGACCCTCAGCTGGACCCTGACCTCCAACACCGGCAGCGCGGCGGATCTGGATACCCAGACCATCAGCGGTGTGCTGGAGATTCCGGGCGGTGATCTGAACGGCGAGATTCGTATTCCGA
Organism: Halopseudomonas sp. L-58; assembly: GCF_056859475.1. Lineage (NCBI taxonomy): Bacteria > Pseudomonadati > Pseudomonadota > Gammaproteobacteria > Pseudomonadales > Pseudomonadaceae > Halopseudomonas > Halopseudomonas sp. L-58. The sequence continues at coordinate 111 of NZ_JBSXON010000029.1, read as the reverse complement.
CCCTGGACGACGCCCTGTTTGAAGGGGGTGTCGGGACCTTCGAGAACCTGACCCTGACCCTGAGCGACCCGGATGGTGCGACTCTGGGCAGCTCCAGCGCCGTGCGCGGCG
>NZ_JBSXON010000028.1:0-55224 GCF_056859475.1 Halopseudomonas sp. L-58 | reverse complement strand
CTTGGCGACAGTGAACAAGGATTCCTGAGTGATATCGGCGCCACGCATGGAAATCGGGGTTCCCGGCAGATTGGAGCCGATATCGTAAACCTTACACGGCAAAGTCAGACAGACCGTAGGCGAATTTCAACAGGCTGTTAGAGCCGCTTGGTTTGACTGAAAAATAAAGCGCGCCACACGGATTGGGTTCATCCAGTTCGTTGTATGCCTTCTCCTCCGGCTCAAGACTATCCAGCGTTGTCGCGGTCATGGGACGTTTCTTGATGTCGGCACGTTTCATTCTTATACCTGAGTTCGGGTTACGTGCCGATATAATACACGGTATAAGAAATTGTGTTGGGTGTGCTTCGGTGTAGTGGGGTGTATGGAAGCAAGTTTGTGTGCGGAAAAATGCCTAGAGGCCTTTGCGTAGGCTGATGCGTGGGTGTTTTGCTGTATGTGGGGGCGTCGGCGGAAATCATGATTGGAGCGGGTGAAGGGAATCGAACCCTCGTATGCAGCTTGGGAAGCTGCCGTTCTACCATTGAACTACACCCGCGCAGGCGTCTTTTTACCAGAGTCGCCTGCATCAGGGAAGGGGCTCAGAGTTGCTGGCTGGCCTGCATCAGCAGTTGGTAGCTGTGCTTTCGTGCATTCTGGTCAAAAATCGGGCTGTTCACGATCAGTTCATTGGCGCCTGTTCGCTCCAGCAAATCGGACAGCTGGCCGGTCACGCTCTGCAGGTCGCCAATGAGACTGCCAGCGAGCGTCGACATCACCTGATGGCGTTCATGCGGTTGCCAGAGTGATTCCATATCCCGGGTCGGCGGTGGCAGCTGTCCCGGTGTACCGCGGATCAGGTTGAGAAACGCCTGCTGATGGGAACTGGCCAGGTAATGGGCCTGCTCGCGGTCGTCCGCGACATAGGCGTTGATGCCGAGCATGGCGTAGGGCTCGCTGTATTCATCGCTCGGGCGGAAGCTTTCGCGGTACAGCCGCAGGGCGCTGAACAGGTAATCCGGAGAGAACTGTCCGGCAAAGGCAAAGGGCAGGCCGAGGCGGCCGGCCAGCTGGGCGCTGAAGGTGCTGGAGCCGAGCAGCCAGATCGGAATGTTCAAGCCGTTGCCCGGCACGGCACGCAGGCGCTGCCCGGGCTCAATCGGGGCAAACAGACGGCGCAACTCTTCGAGCATTTGCGGAAAGTCTTCGCCGTCGGTGCGGCCGCGGCGCAGTGCATTCGCGGTGGCCGGATCGGTGCCGGGGGCGCGGCCGAGGCCAAGGTCGATGCGACCGGGATACAGGGATTCCAGGGTGCCGAACTGCTCGGCGATCTGCAGTGGTGCGTGGTTCGGCAGCATGATGCCGCCGGAGCCGATACGAATGCGTTGAGTGCTGCCCGCCAGATACCCCATGACGACCGAAGTGGCCGCGCTGGCGATGCCGGTCATGTTGTGGTGCTCTGCGACCCAGTAGCGCTGGTAGCCAAGCGCTTCACAATGCCGTGCCATCGCCTGAGCGTTGTGTAACGCATCGGCGGCGGTGCCCCCTTCTGCGATGGAACACAGGTCCAGCACGGAGAGGGGGATGGTCGAGTTAGGCATTTTCGCTCCTGCACATCAGTTTGCAATCAGGCTATGCTAGCGTCGTTTGGCAAAGGGCGACACTGTGAAGCGTCAATCCGTATTGCAACGGGTTGCCGTGCGAGCAGGGGGTGCGCCGGCCACGGGTGGTACGTCGCACTTTGGGGGCGTCTCTTTTTGGGGGGAAGAAGTACCATGCAGAATCGTCTCACAGCGCGCGGCGTACGTCGTTTCGGATTACTTGCGCTGCTGCTGTCCGGGCAGTTCGGTTGGGCCTGTCACACCATGGCGGCGCAAATACGGGTGACCGACGCCGACGGCCTGCCGTTGGCCAACGCGGTATTGCTGGTTGAAGGGGTGCCGCCGCGTGCCGAAGACAGCTATGTGATGGACCAGATTGACCGTCAATTCGTGCCCCATACGCTGGTGGTGCCGGTTGGTGCTCAGGTTGATTTCCCCAACAGTGATGATGTGCGGCATCACGTTTACTCCTTCTCCGAAGCCAAACCCTTCGAGCTGCGCCTGTTCAAGGGCGAAGAGGCGCCACCGGTGACCTTTGAACGGCCTGGCGTAGTGGTTCTGGGCTGCAATATTCACGACGCCATGGTGGGCTACATACTGGTGACCGAGCACCCGCGCTTTGCTGTCAGCGATGCGGCGGGGCAGGTGGTGCTGCCAGACTTGCCCGAGGGTAAATGGCCGGTTTCATGGTGGCACCCTGATCAGTTTCAACAGGCCCCCGTGGCGCTGGGTGAGCTGGACCTGAACCAGCCCGACCAGACGCTGAGTCTGCCGATTTCCGCAACGGTTGAGGCTCCTGCTCCAGCGCTGTCTCCCCTGCAACAGCGTTTCAAGTCGTTGCAATAACGGCATGCGTATGCGTTATCTGCGGACGCGCTTGATCCTTACCTCCGTCGGCCTGCTGGCGCTGGTTCTGGGTGCGGTGTTTCTGGTGGTCTATACGGCTACCGACGTCTCCGCCAAGCGTCAGGCGCAACAGCACCTGCAGGTCGGCAGCAACGTTTTCAGCAATTTGCTGGAGGCGCGTGCCCGTGAGCTGACCAGCGCCACTGAAATTCTGGTGGCGGATTTTGGCTTCCGGCAGGCGGTCGCCACCGGCGATCTGCCGACCATTCGTTCGGCGCTGTTGAATCAGGTCCGGCGCATTGGCGCTGATCAGGCAATGCTGTTCGACGCGCAGGGTGTGATGCGCATCGCTTCGGTCAAGGATGGCATTGCCGCGCCGGTTGATGTGCAGGCACTGCAACGCTTTTCCGATCAGGCCATGATCGCCATTATTGATGACCGTCCCTACCTGCTGGTGGAGGCGGTGGTGCGCGCGCCGGTGACGCTGGGGCAGGTGGCGATGGCGTTCAGTCTGGACGAGGCGCTGGCGCACGAACTGCAAAAGCTGACGGGGCTGGAGATTCGGTTTGTCAGCAGTCACGATGACGCGGTGATGAGCAGCTATTCGACGATGACCAGCAGCGTGCTCGAGATGGATGCAGAGAGCGGCGGGCAAATGCAGGAGTCCGAAGGCTATCTGACGACGGTCATTGCGCTGCTGGATCAGGCCGATTACCGGGTATCGGCGCAGTTGGCCAGCCCAATGGCCGAAACTCTTGCCAGCTTCGATTTGCTCAAGCGCGAGCTGCTGATCATCACTCTGATCGCGCTACTGGCGTCTTCGCTGCTGGCGGTACATCTGTCGGGCAGTCTCGCTCGGCCGGTTGCTTTGCTGGCTGAAGCCGCTACACGGATCGGCCGCGGCGACTATACCGGGCAGGTCAGGCTTGAGCGTAACGATGAGCTTGGCTTACTGGCTGAGCGCATTGACGCTATGCGATCGGGCATCGCCGAGCGCGAAGACCTGATCATGCACAACGCTCTGCACGACCCGCTGACCGGGTTGCCGAACATCGGGGTAGTTCGCAGCCAGCTCGACGATGCCATCGCCAGTGGCGCGGGTGGGGTTCTGGCGCAGTGCAACCTGCTCACGGCGGACCTGTTGCTGAAGGCGCGCGGCCAGGAGTTTCTGGATGCGCTGATACGTCAGTCCGTCGCCAGCGTGGAAGGCGTTCTGCCGCCCAACGCCCTGCTGGCATGGCAACCGGGGAGCGGTTTTCTGTTGCTGCTCAAGGGCTATGAGCTGGAGGAGGCCGTCGTGCTCATCGACGGGCTGCTGGCGCGGCTCGGGGAGAAAATGCAGGTTCAGGATATCAAGCTCAGCTCGCAGTGGCTGGCTGGACTGGTGGCCTGGCCGCTGCATGGCCGTGATCCGCAGGAACTGCTGCGGCAAGTCAGCATTGCGCTGAACGATGCTGCTCCGGGGGCGGATCGTATTGCGGTTTATCAGGCGCAGCGTGATCAGGCCTATCAACGGCGTATTCGTCTGGCGCGGGACCTGCGCTACGCACCGCAGTACCGGGAGTTGAGTGTGGTGTTCCAGCCGAAGCTGGATCTGGCGTCCGGGGAAGTGCGGCAGGTTGAGGCGCTGATGCGTTGGAAGCACAGTGAACTCGGCGTGATCGGGCCTGATGAGTTCATTACCCTCGCCGAGCAGACGGGCAGTATCGGCATGCTGACGCAGTGGATGATGGCCGCGGTGTTGTCGCAGCTGCGCAGCTGGATTGATCGCGGTATCCATCTGCAGGTAGCCATGAATATTTCTGCCCGCGACCTTGATGACCAAGCGTTTCCGCAGCGTATGGAGCGGATGCTGCGCGCCCAGCAAATCAGCCCGGACTACCTCTCACTGGAAGTGACTGAAAGCGCGGTCATGCGCGACCCGCAGCGCAGTCTGGATAGCCTGCTGGCCCTGCGCGAGCTGGGAATCGCGCTGGCGGTGGATGACTATGGCACGGGCTACTCGTCGCTTGCCACGCTCAAGAGCCTGCCGGTTCAGGATCTGAAAATTGACAAGTCGTTTGTGCTCCAGTTGGCCGACAACAGCGATGATGCGGTCATCGTCAAATCGACCATCGAGCTGGCCCACAACATGGGCCTGAAAGTCATTGCTGAAGGTATTGAGAATGCACGCTCGCTCAGTTGGCTCAAGGAGCGTCACTGCGATGTGGCGCAGGGTTACTTCATAAGTCGTCCGCTGCCGGCCGCTGATCTTGAGCGCTGGATGGCGGAGACGCGAGGAACGTTCGTTTAGATAGGCTGCCATGAACAAAACTGCTTTGTGTGGGATTTTGCTGTGTCTGGCGGGGAGTGCCTGTGCTGATACCGGCGGGCGCCTGCTGGCGACCGGAGGGGTGACCAATATCGAAGGCTCGGCCGGCGGCGGCATCGTGCCGTGGGCTGTGCTGTCTGGCTACGGTACCCGGGACGAGTGGGGCGGCGATGCCTTTGCCACCCGCGTCGACACGGGTGACTATCGGCTCGACGCGTTTGGCGCGTCGCTGGCATTCAACAACCGGGTGGAGCTGTCGGTGGCGCGCCAGCGGCTGGACATGGATGCGCTGACCAAGGCGGCGGGCCTGCCGCACAAAAGCCTGAATCAGGACGTCTTCGGCGTGAAGCTGCGGCTGTTTGGGGATCTGGTATATGACCGCTTGCCACAGGTTGTCGTGGGCGCGCAGTACAAGCGCCAGACCAATTTCCTGATCCCGTCACTGGTCGGCGCCCAGCGAGATTCGGATACCGATTTCTATCTGGCGGGGTCCCGGCTGTTTTTGGGTGCAGTCGGCGGCTACAACCTGCTGGTCAACGGCACGCTGCGCTACTCGCGCGCCAATGAAACCGGTCTGCTGGGCTTTGGTGGTGATCGCCGCGACAGCCGCTCACTGCTCAAGGAGGGGAGTGTGGCGCTGCTGCTTAGCCCTCGCTGGGTGGTGGGGGTTGAGTACCGCGAGAAGCCGGACAACCTGTCGTTTGCCGGGGAGAGCGATTGGCAGGATGTGTTTGTCGGCTATTTTCCGAGCAAGCGTCTGGCGCTCGCTGCGGCCTGGGCCGATCTGGGCGAGATTGCCACGCTGGAAGGCCAGCGCGGCCTCTTCCTTTCCATGCAGTTGAGCTACTGAGGTCATCATGTACAGAGAATTACGTGCAACGGCCTGCGCTGCGCTGGTGCTGATCGGCATGGCCGGATGTGCCTCTCAGCCTCCGGAGAATGACAGTCTGTATCAGGCCCTTGGAGAGCAGGCAGGTATCAATCGTGTGGTCGAGGCGTTGCTGTATCGCATCGCCGATGACGTGCGTATCGCCCACCACTTCGCCGACACCGATATTGCCCGCTTGCAGGAAAAACTGCAGGAGCAGTTCTGTGTCGAGGCGGGAGGCCCCTGCGAGTATACCGGTGACAGCATGGCCGACGTGCACGCCGGGTTTGACCTCACCGAAGCTGACTTCAATGCGCTGGTTGAAGATCTGATTGCGGCGATGGAGGCCGAGCGGTTGCCCGTCACCGTGCAGAATCGCCTGCTGCAGCGTCTTGCACCAATGCGCGCGGATATCATTTACCGCTAGCTGCGGGTGCCCGGCTCGTCGGCATCCAGCACGCTGATCTCGGTGATCAGGCTGGCCGATGGCATGCCGATGGCAGCGCCCTGGGCGAAGTCGATACCCAGGGCCTTAACCTGTTTGAGGACGGCTGGGCTGTGAACAAACTCGGCAACGGTCTGCAGGCCGAGCTCCTGTGCGAACTGGACGATGCCGCGGCACAGGGTCAGTGCGGTGGGGTTCTCGTCGAGCTGGCGGATCAGGCTGCCGTCGATCTTGATCAGGTCGACGTTGAGTCTGAGCAGGTGTTCGAAGTTTGAATAGCCGGTGCCGAAGTCATCAATGGCAATGAGGCAGCCCAGAGCCTTGGCGCGGTCGATGAACTGACGTACGGCAGCGTAGTTTTCGATACCTTCCGATTCGAGAATTTCAAAGATGACGCGCTGTCCGACAGCGTGGCTCTCTACCGTCGAGATGATGTAGTCGGCCAGCTCCGGATCAAGCAGGTCTTCGCAGGAGAGGTTGATCGAGAAACTGTGGCGCTGATCAGCGAAACGGGCGATTGCGCTGTCGATCATGCAACGGGTAATCGCGCGATACAGGCGCACTTTCTTCGCCAGCTCAAGAAAATGGATCGGGCTGACCGGTTCACCCTGCTCGTCGATCATTCGCACCAGGCATTCGTACTTTTCAATACGCTGGCTGGTGACGTCCATGATCGGCTGGAAGAAGGCTACGATGCGCTGTTCCTCCAGCGCTGCACGCAGCCGGTTGGCGCCAATCAGGTTCTGTTCGTATCCTTCGCGCACGCCCCGGCTGGCGTCGTAAAACACGAAGCTCTCGTTGCCGGCGCGCGCCAGCTCGAGTGCGATGTTGGCTGCCGGTAGCAACTGCTCGCCGCTCAGGTCCTGCGCTTCGCGCTGGTTGCAGCACGCCACGCCAATACTGGCGTGGAGCGGGATATCCTGCTCTTGCCAGCGAATCTCCAGATTGCTGATGAAGCCGAGCAGCCGCGTCAGGGCAGGGGTTAGCTGTTCCTGGCTGTGATGGCCTGGTAGCCAGATGGCCAGCTCGTCGGCCGGCATCCGGTACAGCCGGCTGCCGCGCCAGTCTGCGCGTTCATTCAGGTGCTGCTGCAGCGCCTCGGCCAGCGTTGCGATAACGTGATCGCCGCACTGGTGGCCGTAGAAATCGTTGATTTCCTTGAAGGCATCCAGATTGAGCAGCAGCAGGCTCGCGGTGTGGGTTTTCTTGAGATCAGCCAGCAGCCGTTCGCGGTTGGGCAGATGGGTTAGGGGGTCGGTGTACAGGTTGCGCAGCTGGCGCAGGGTGCCGGCCACCAGATATAGAATCAGCGCGGAAATGATCAGCATGACCGTGCCCGCCAGCAGCTGAATGCGGGTGCTGCTGTCACGCATCGGCGTCAGTACCGCATCGATCTCGGCTTGCGGAACACCGATGCCGAAGATCATGCCGGCACGGGTTGGTGAGTAAAACAGGCTGTAGTCCTGCTTGTCTACCTGATGTCTGAGTTGCTGCATCGGCGATGCCAGTTGTCTTGAACTGATAATCGGAAGCGGCTGGTCCTGCAGTCTCTGATGAAGCTGCAGCGCAGTCACGCTGTCGATCATCCGCTGGGCGCGATCGACGTCGGCGGCGTCAGACAGGCTGGAAAGGTTGCGGTTGTCGTGGTCCAGCAAAAAGGCAAAGGTGCCGGGCGTCACTTCGACCCGGCTGACAGTGCGGATGATGTCATCGGCCAGCCAGTCGGTCATGGCCAGACCAAGAGGGCGTCCCTGCGCATCACGTATCAGTGTGGCATGGCTGATCACCACCGCGTTGATACTGCTTTTGTAATACGCCGCGGTCCATTGCTGTGCTGGCTCGATGGGTGGCTGCAGCCCGCGCAGACGCTGAAACCAGGTGGTGAGACGCTGCTGTTCGTCGGCACTGACCGGCTCGACCTGTATGCCCTGTCCCTGGCGGTAGGCATAGTGGGCCGGGCGTCCGGGCTCGCTGTACCAAAGGCTGCTGCCGTAGCTGTCGGGAAAATCCTGCAGGGCGTTGCGAAGGGTATCTGCCTGCGTCGCCGGATCGGCAGGGTTGCGCAGCAGCAGTCCGCCGGCTCGGGCCAGGCCGCGGGTGCTCTGCTCCATCAGTCGGTGATGGGCATTGATGCGATCAAGGTTGGCATAAAAGGTGTCGGTAATCTGGCGTTCGCGCAGCGTACCCATCGCATTCTCGGCGAACTCCAGATTCAGGCTGGCGATCAACCAGCTGCCGAGCAGGAACAGGCCGACCAGCAGGCTGAGCAGAACCATGATTGCGCGTTTGACTGGCAGCATCCCTGTCACCCTCTGCCTTAGCGGCTGTTGATACGCTGTTGCAGGGCGCTGCGCGCACTGGTCAGCTGGTCGTTGCTGAGTTGGCCAGAGAGCTGTTCGACGTAGCGTCGGCCGCGGGACTCTCCGTTCACCAGCGCCAGACTTAGCCAGAAGTATGCCTGCTCCAGATCTTGCGGGCCGCCATTACCCTGCATGTAATCAAGCCCCAGACGGTATTGCGCTTCGGCTGACCCAAGCTCTGCAGCCTCGGTTAGCCAGCGGCGGGCAGACGCGGTGTCTGGGTGGTTGCGAGCCAGCTGAAGTATTGAAGGTATGTGCTCAGCCAGGGCGGCCCGGCGCAGTTGATCCTCGGCCTTGTCCGGGCTGATGGCGGTTCCGGTTCCGTTCAGATACGCCCGGGCCAACTGATAGCGGGCTTCGGGTTGGCCGCTGTCGGCTGCCTTTTTCAACCAGCTGAAGGCGTCCCTGTCGGCTTCGCTGCTGTTTTGCCGCTGCAGTAGATCAGCCAGCAGCAGCTGGCCCGCAGTATTGCCCTGTTCGGCAGAGTCGCGGGCCCAGCGCAGTGCCGTGTCGCCTTGCCCGGTGCTGTCGGCAATACTTGCCAGGTGATGCTGGGCCTTGGCGTCGCCTGCCTCGGCTGCGCCGCGGCAGGCATTGCCAGCCTGGCTGTAGTTGCGGATGGCAAACAGCAGGTAGCAGGTTTCCTGCTGGTCCGTGGTTGGGCTGCTTCTGGACGGTGTGCTTGCGGGCTGCGGTACCCGGGATGCAAACGCGTCCACCTGGTTTGGGCAGGAAAACTGATAGCCGGCACGCAGTCTCCGCAAGTTGTCGCGGGTCGGTTGCTCGGCGGCGTAGCGTTGGCCGATGGCCTCGCAGCGGCTGTCTCGTTCTTCTTCGACCAGTGGAATGTAGTCTGAGTAGACCGGATCGTCGGCGTGGGCGTTCAGGTAGCGGGTGAGGGGATCGATGTACGGTTGCGCGAACAGCGCTTCGACGTCGGCATGACGCTGCCGGGCAGCCGGGTCGCTGGTCAGTCTGGAGGCCAGGTCGGCCAGGCGTTGGCTCTGGGTTCTGATTATTTCACCGGAACGGCTCAGCAGGCTGTCGGGTTCAGACAGGGTTTGGCATCCGCTGAGGGCGATGCTCAGTCCAAGTAGCAGAGCGATAGGCGCGCGCATGATACCTCTCGGGTTGCGACCAGCCGGCGAGTATCGGGCTGTAGTGGCAGTGGATGGCAGTGTTCGGTGCTGACGAATCTGCCGGGTCAGTCATCTGGCCATCCTTTGCCGTTACAGCGTCAGGCAGTTTATCAGAAGGTTTGCCGGGACGAAGCAGAACTCGAGTACAGGCGAACAGCCATTGGTAGACCTGTGCCGGGCCTGCGGGTTGCTAAAGTGGAACGCTTCTTGCGTAGTCCCGGGTACAACGCAATCTGCGTCAAATATTTGATCTGGGGACTTTTTCGCCAATGGCTGTCGATCGCGCGCAACTGATGGGAAATATGCGGACCAATCTGGCCGGCTTGCGCCACGGCAGTCTGGGTATCCCGATTCTGCTGCTGGTGATGCTCGGCATGATGATGCTGCCGATCCCGCCATTTCTGCTCGACGTACTGTTTACCTTCAATATTGCGTTGTCGCTGGTCGTATTGCTGGTGTGCGCCTACGCGCTGCGGCCGCTGGATTTTGCCGTTTTCCCGACCATCTTGCTGGTCTCGACCTTATTGCGTCTGGCGCTCAACGTGGCCTCGACCCGTGTAGTGCTGCTGTATGGCCACGAGGGTGGGGATGCGGCCGGTAAGGTAATCCAGGCCTTCGGTGAGGTGGTGATTGGCGGTAACTACGTCGTTGGTCTGGTGGTGTTCGCGATCCTGATGATCATCAACTTCGTGGTTGTCACCAAGGGCGCAGGCCGAATTTCCGAGGTGAGTGCGCGCTTTACCCTGGATGCCATGCCGGGCAAGCAGATGGCAATCGATGCCGATCTCAACTCCGGTCTGATCGATCAGGATCAGGCCAAGGCGCGTCGTCAGGAAGTGGCCCAGGAGGCCGAGTTCTACGGTTCCATGGACGGTGCCAGCAAATTCGTGCGCGGTGACGCCGTCGCCGGCCTGCTGATTCTGTTCATCAACGTGATTGGTGGTCTGGCTATCGGCATGGCGCAGCACGGGCTGCCGTTTGCCGAGGCCGGTCGCATCTATGTGCTGCTGACCATCGGTGATGGCCTGGTTGCCCAGATCCCGTCGCTGCTGCTTTCGACTGCTGCGGCGATCATGGTGACCCGGGTTTCCTCCTCGGAAGACATGGGGGCGCAGGTTCAGCGTCAAATGTTTGCTTCACCCAAGGCGCTGGCGGTGGCTGCGGCCATCCTGATCGTCATGGGGCTTATCCCTGGTATGCCGCACTTCTCTTTTCTCAGTCTCGGTGCGATTGCGGCGGCGGGCGCCTACCTCATCGCCAAGCGTCAGCAGGCCAAGGAGGAGGAAAAGGTGCAGGAAGAGCGTCAGCAGGCCCAGCTGCCGGCCGTTCAGGCGCCGGAGGCCCGTGAGCTTGGCTGGGATGATGTGACCCCGGTTGACATGGTCGGGCTTGAAGTCGGTTATCGGCTCATCCCGCTGGTTGATCGCAATCAGGGTGGGCAACTGCTGGCGCGGATCAAGGGCGTTCGCAAGAAACTTTCGCAGGATCTGGGCTTTCTGATGCCTTCGGTACATATCCGCGACAACCTCGATCTGGCGCCCAATGCCTACCGCCTGACGCTCATGGGCGTGGGTGTGGCCGAGGCCGAGATTTACCCCGACCGTGAGCTGGCGATCAACCCGGGTCAGGTTTTTGGCGAGATCAAGGGTGTGCCCGGCAAGGATCCGGCGTTTGGTCTGGACGCAGTCTGGATTGAGCCTAACCAGAAGGATCAGGCGCAGTCACTCGGCTATACCGTGGTTGACGCCAGCACCGTGGTTGCCACCCATATCAACCAGATTCTCTACAAGCACGCCCACGAGCTGATTGGTCACGAGGAAGTGCAGCAGCTCATGCAGGTGCTGGCCAAGGCCTCGCCGAAGCTGGCCGAGGAGCTGGTGCCGGGGCTGATCTCCCTGTCCAACCTGCTCAAGGTGCTGCAGGGGCTGCTGCAGGAACAGGTGCCGGTTCGTGACATCAGGACCATCGCCGAGGCCATCGCCAACAACTCGAACAAGAGTCAAGATACCGGCGCGCTGATCGGCGCTGTGCGTGTCGCGTTGTCGCGCTCAATCGTGCAAAGCATTGTGGGGCTTGACTCTCAGCTGCCTGTGATCACGCTGGAGCCAAGGTTGGAACAGATGTTGCTACAGAGTATGCAGAAGGCCGGTCAGGGCGCCGACGACGGTATGTTGCTGGAGCCTGGCATGGCCGAGAAGCTGCAGCGCTCACTGTCTGATGCCGTGCAACGGCAGGAAGTGCAGGGCAAGCCGGCAGTACTGCTGGTAGCGGGGCCGATCCGAATGATGATGGCCAAGTTTGTACGCTACGCAGCCCCGGGCGCCCATGTACTGTCCTACCAGGAAATTCCGGACAGCAAGCAGGTCACCATCATTGCGACGGTTGGCCAGAACTGAACTGCAGCACTCTGAATGAATGACAGCAACCGCCAGCGGGCGGTGCCAGAAAAGCGACGAGGTCAGCCATGAAAGTCAAACGTTTCTTTGCCGCAGACATGCGCCAGGCGATGAAGCTGGTTCGCGATGAGCTGGGCGCTGATGCGTCGATCATCGCCAATCGCCGGGTGGCCGGTGGCGTTGAGCTGACCGCTGCGCTGGACTACGAGGCGCCCCGTCTGACGGCACCGACACCGGGTCTGGATGCTGAATTGAAAAAGACCCAGGAGCGCATCGTTGCCGCGCGCGCCGAGCTGGAGGTGGGCGAGATGGCCTCCCACGATCAGCCGCTGGTCAATCGTCAGCTGTTTGGTGACAGCATGCGCCACGCGGCTCGCCAGGGTTCTGTGGAGGCCCGTGATCTGCTGGATCGGCTGATTCAGGAGCCGGTTGAGCCGGCGGCGCCGGCTGCAGCCAGCCGGCCTGCTGCGGAGCGCTCGCCGGCGGCAGCGGCCGTTGAAGATGCCAGCCTCAGCGCCATGCGCGCCGAACTGGCCGGGCTGCGGGAAATGCTGGAGTCTCAGCTGGGGGGGCTGGCCTGGGGGCAGCTCAATCAGCACAAGCCGAAACAGGCCGGTCTCTGGCGCCGTCTGACCCAGATGGGCTTGCCGGCCGAGGTCAGTCAGGATCTGCTGCGTCAGGTTTCTGACGTGAGTGATCCACGTCAGGCCTGGCGCATGCTGCTGGCCTATCTGGCGCATCGTGTGCCGGTGCTGCGCGAAGAGCCGCTCGATGCCGGCGGCGTGATCGCGCTAGTCGGCCCCACCGGTGCCGGCAAAACGACTACGCTGGGCAAGCTCGCTGCGCGTTACGTGCTCAAGCACGGCAGTCAGCACGTTGCTCTGGTCACCATGGATACCTATCGTATCGGCGCGCACGAACAGTTGCGCACCCTGGGCCGCATTCTCAATGTGCCGGTCAAGGTGGTAGATGAACAGCAGGATCTCAATGACGTGCTGGCCGATTTCGCCGGCAAGCGCCTGGTTCTGATTGATACCGCCGGTCTGCAGGCCAACGATCCCTACCTGCGCGGCCAGCTCGACACCCTGGCCAGTCAGGGGCGTCGGGTACGCAATCTGCTGGTGCTGCCGGCGACCAGCCAGCACCGAGTCATGAAAGCGGCCTACCATACTTACAAGGTGTGCGGTCTGTCGGGCTGCATTCTGACGAAAGTGGACGAGGCCGCAACGCTCGGTGAGTCGCTGGGGCTGGCGATGGAGCAGGGTTTGCCGGTAGCCTATCTGGCAGATGGCCAGCGCATTCCCGACGATATCAGTCGTGCCGTTGGGCATCAGCTGGTGAGTCGTGCAGTTAGTATGGCTGGTAATGATGCGCCGGCAGATCAGACCATGGCCGACGTATTTGCCGGTATGATGAACAGCCAGCGGGCCAGTTAAGCAATTTCACAGGATTAAGGTAATCAGCGCAGATGGGCAGCAAACATCCGGTTCAGGTAATCGCGGTCACCGGGGGCAAGGGTGGCATCGGCAAGACCAACGTGTCGGTGAATCTCAGCCTTGCTCTGGCGGAGATGGGACGGCGCGTTGTGCTGCTCGACGCTGACCTTGGTCTCGCCAACGTTGACGTGCTGCTGGGGCTCAAGCCAAAGGCAACGCTGGCCGACGTGCTGGAGGGCAAGTGCGATCTGCGTGACGTTCTGGTCACCGGCCCCGGCGGCGTTCGTATTGTGCCGGCCGCCTCGGGGGCCGCCAACATGGTGAGCCTCAACCACCAGCAGCATGCCGGCCTGATTCAGGCGTTCAGCGAGATCGGTGACAATATCGACGTGCTGATCGTCGATACGGCGGCCGGCATTGGTGATTCGGTAGTCAGCTTCGTGCGGGCGGCGCAGGAGGTGCTCGTCGTGGTATGTGACGAGCCAACGTCGATTACCGATGCCTACGCCCTGATCAAGCTGCTCAACCGTGATTACGGGATGACCCGATTCCGCGTGCTGGCGAATATGGTCGGCACGCCGCAGGAGGGCCGCATGGTGTTTGCTAAGCTCGCCAAGGTGACGGATCGATTTCTTGACGTTGCACTTCAGTATGTCGGAGCCGTTCCGTTTGATGAGGCGGTGCGCAAGTCAGTGCAAAAGCAGCGCGCGGTGTTTGAAGCTTTTCCGCGCAGCAAGGCCTCGCTGGCAATTCGCGCCATTGCACAGAAAGTTGATGCCTGGCCGCTGCCGGCCAACCCGCGAGGACACCTGGAGTTCTTCGTCGAACGTCTGGTGCAACCGACTGGGTCTGGCCTATGACAGCACAGGCTGGCGGATTGAGCATGTATACACGAGCACAGAGTTCTCGCGGTGAGCAGGATCGACTCGTCGAGCAGTATGCGCCGCTGGTAAAGCGAATTGCCTACCACCTGCTGGGGCGGCTGCCGTCCAGTGTGCAGGTGGAGGATCTAATGCAAGCCGGTATGATCGGGCTGCTGGAAGCCTCCCGCAATTTCGACTTCGGCAAGGGCGCCTGTTTCGAAACCTATGCCGGCATCCGCATTCGCGGTGCGATGCTGGACGAGGTGCGCAAGGGCGACTGGGCGCCACGCTCGGTACACCGCAATACGCGGATGGTCAGTGATGCGATGCGCGCGGTCGAGGCGCGGCTCGGGCGTGACGCCAAGGATCACGAAGTTGCCGCCGAGCTGGAGATGAGCCTGGAAGAGTACTATACGATTCTCAGTGATACCGCCGGCAGCAAGTTGTTCAGCTTTGATGATCTGCTTGAGTCGGGTGCGCCGGCAGATGTGCAGGGCGGCGAGGAACCGGCGTCCGGGCTGCAGGATGAGCGTTTCAGAGCGGCTTTGATCGCGGCAATCGACACGTTGCCCGAGCGCGAGCGACTGCTGCTGTCGCTTTATTACGATGAGGAGCTTAACCTCAAGGAGATCGGCGCCGTGCTGGGTGTCAGTGAATCCAGGGTCAGTCAGTTGCACAGTCAATGTGCTGCTAGGTTGCGCTCGAAGCTGATGAGCTGGCGAAATGATTGATTTTGTCGTCAACATCCGGACAATGCTCGGATTGCTCGACAGGTAGTGGCTTCGGGCCGGACGTCCAGGTGGCGTTTTCGAGGGTGCATCCGATCAGCCTGCTGGCTTCCAGCTGATTGATCAGAGCTTCTTTTGCGGCTTGATTGGTTATTTGCGATGGGTTTTTGGGGTGCAGGCCTGCACATTCCCTGGTTTGTACGGAGGTCGACTTGGACAAGAATATGAAAATTCTCATCGTTGATGATTTTTCGACGATGAGGCGCATCATCAAGAACCTGTTGCGCGACCTTGGGTTTACCAACACAGCCGAAGCCGATGACGGCAACACCGCGTTGCCGATGCTGCAGAGCGGCAGTTTCGATTTTCTGGTGACTGACTGGAACATGCCCGGCATGAGCGGCATTGACCTGTTACGCGCTGTGCGGGCCGACGAGCGGCTCAAGCACCTGCCGGTGCTGATGGTAACGGCCGAGGCCAAGCGAGATCAGATCATTGAAGCCGCGCAGGCGGGCGTCAATGGCTATGTGGTCAAGCCGTTTACGGCTCAGGCCTTGAAAGAAAAGATCGAAAAAATCTTTGAGCGAGTTCAGGCTAAATAATAATCAACCGGGGTACAGGTTATGGCTTTGAGTAAGGATCCCGGCCAGGCGACCGCTCAGGAATTCGAGCATTCGCTGAAGGACAATGCGCACCAGCTGGTTGGTCACCTTGAGAGCGGCAACTTCGGTGAAGCGTTGCTGGTCATTCATGCCATCAATCAGGCACGCGACCGTGGTCTTTATCACGAGGTGGGGCAGCTCACCCGCGCGTTGCACAATGCCATCGTCAATTTTCAGATCGACACGACCCACGCGCTGGGTGGTGACAACGATACTTCCAAGATATCCGATGCCTCTGACCGGCTGGACTATGTGGTTCAGCTGACCGACAAGGCGGCCAACCGGACCATGGATCTGGTCGAGGCCAGCGTGCCCAAGGTCGCTGATCTGGGGCAGCAGGCGAACGCCCTCAAGTCAGACTGGCAGCGGCTGCAGCGTCGGGAGATGGCGGCGGACGAGTTTCGCGACCTCTACCGCCGGGTAGGCGAGTTCCTTGAGCAGACCGAATCGACCAGCAAGGATCTGTCCACCAATCTGAACGATATTCTGCTGGCTCAGGACTATCAGGATCTGACCGGCCAGGTGATCAAGCGTGTGACTACGCTTGTGCATGATGTCGAAGAGAGCCTGGTCAACCTGGTCCGAATGGCGGGACAGGTCGACCGCATTACCGGCATCAATCATGGTGAATCTCCCGAGGACGGAAAAAAATCCTCCTCCAGGGGTGAAGGTCCGCAAATTCATGCCGATAAAAGGGAAGACGTTGTTTCCGGTCAGGATGAGGTTGATGACCTCCTTTCCAGCCTGGGATTCTGATGTCAGCTGTAACTGCCGCACGCTGAGCGCGCGGCCGGTCTGACTGCTCAAGGTCGCTGCCTGGCAGCAACGTTGAGTGACTGCGCAGCGCCGAGATGGAAATTCAAGGCGGCATTGCGTGGCCTTCCGATAACACGCCCGAGGGGAGTGGGTGCATGAGTTTCGATGCGGATGAAGAGATTCTCCAGGACTTTCTGGTCGAGGCCGGCGAGATTCTCGAGCAGTTGTCCGAACAGTTGGTCGAGCTGGAAAACCGGCCCGACGACATGGATCTGCTTAACGCTATCTTCCGCGGCTTTCACACCGTAAAGGGCGGGGCCGGCTTTCTTCAGCTGGATGCCCTTGTTGCCTGCTGCCATATCGCCGAGAACGTATTCGATATTCTGCGCAAGGGCGAACGTACCGTCACGCCCGAGTTGATGGACGTCGTTCTTCAGGCGCTGGACACGGTCAATGGCATGTTTGCCCAGGTGCGAGAGAGCGAGGAACCGACTCCTGCTGCGCCTGCTCTGCTGGATGCGTTGGCCGCTCTGGCTCAGCCCGCATCGGCGGATGAGGCAACAAGCGAGCCGCCTGCTGCAGAAGCGCCTGAGCCGGAGCCCGAGGCTGGTCCGGCTGACGCTGCGGCACCTGCCGCTGCCGAGGGTGACATCACCGACGATGAATTCGAGCAGTTGCTTGACGCCCTGCATGGTGATGGCAGTGCGGCTGCCGCAGCCTCTGTTGCTGCTGCCCAGACAGCGCCCGCCGCCGGCGCGGATGAGATCTCCGATGACGAATTTGAGGCCCTGCTGGATGAACTGCATGGTCCGGGCAAGGCACCGGCAGCTGCGGCAGAAAAGCCGGCAGCCGCTGAATCGTCCAGGCCGGCGTCTGACGGTGACGACATTACCGACGATGAATTTGAGGCGCTGCTTGACCAGTTGCACGGCAAGGGTGCTGCCCCCGGTGTCAAGGAAGCACCTGCTGCTGCGCCGGAGACGTCGGCTGCCGACAGTTCCGATGACCATATCACTGACGACGAATTCGAAGCGCTGCTTGATCAGCTTCACGGCAAGGGTGCTGCACCCGGTATTGCTGACGCCAAGGCCGACCAGTCCCAGGCTGCCAAGCCCGCTGCACAACCTGCTGCCAGCAAGCCGGTAACGCCCGCTGCGCCCAAGGCTGCAGCGAAGCCGGCGGCCAAGGCCGCAGCACCCGCACCGGCACCGGCCAAGTCGGCTGCGCCCGCCGAGGCGCCAGCGGCTGACACCACAGTGCGCGTCGATACCGCCCGGCTGGATGAAATCATGAACATGGTCGGTGAGCTGGTGCTGGTGCGTAACCGCCTGGTGCGTCTGGGTCTGGCCAGCGGTGATGAAGAGCTGGGCAAGGCCGTTGGCAACCTGGATGTGGTCACGGCCGACCTGCAGATGTCGGTCATGAAAACGCGCATGCAGCCGATCAAGAAGGTCTTCGGTCGGTTCCCCCGGGTTGTTCGCGATTTGGCGCGCAACCTCAAGAAGGAAATCAATCTTGAGCTGATTGGTGAAGAGACCGATCTGGACAAGAACCTGGTTGAGGCGCTGGCCGATCCGCTGGTGCACCTGGTGCGCAACTCGGTAGACCACGGTATCGAATTGCCGGACGAGCGCGAAGCCGCAGGCAAGTCGCGGACGGGCAAGGTGGTGCTGGCTGCGCAGCAGGAAGGTGATCATATTCTGCTGACCATCGTCGACGATGGTCGTGGCATGGACCCTGAAATCCTGCGGGCCAAGGCGGTCGAGAAAGGCATGATGGACAAGGACGCAGCGGACCGTCTCAGCGACTCCGAATGCTTCAATCTGATCCTCGCGCCGGGCTTCTCGACCAAAACGGAAATCTCCGACGTATCCGGCCGTGGTGTCGGCATGGACGTGGTCAAGACCAAGATCTCCCAGCTCAACGGCACGATCAGCATCGAGTCGACCAAGGGGCAGGGCTCGCGGATCGCAATCAAGGTGCCTCTGACCCTGGCCATCATGCCGACCCTGATGGTCATGCTGGCCGACCAGGCGTTCGCGCTGCCGCTGGTCAGCGTCAACGAGATCTACAGCCTCGACCTGTCCCGCACCAACGTGGTGGACGGTCAGGAGGTGATCATCGTGCGCGAGAAGGCCTTGCCGCTGTTCTATCTCAAGCACTGGCTGATGCCGGGTGTGGAAGATACCAGCGATCATTCGGCGGCCAGTGTGGTGATCGTGTCGGTGGGTACCCAGCGTGTCGGCTTTGTGGTCGATCAGCTGGTTGGTCAGGAAGAGGTTGTCATCAAGCCGCTCGGGCGTATGCTGCAAGGTACCGCCGGAATGGCTGGGGCAACCATTACCGGCGACGGTCGTATCGCCCTGATTCTGGATATTCCGAGCCTGCTCAAGCGTTATGCGCGACGCATGTGATAGCCTGCTTTGGGACGCGTCGAGCGCCCCTAAAAGGCTTAAGCAAGTGTTGTCTGCGGGAAGCTGCAAGCCCGCCAAAACAGTTATGAATCAGTTCATGTGCAGGACGCAGGTCAGGAGAGGGTATGGCGGTTAAGGTTCTGGTGGTCGACGATTCGGGTTTCTTTCGCCGCAGGGTGACGGAGATTCTGGCCGGCGATCCGCAAATCCAGGTAGTCGGTACTGCCAACAATGGTCGTGAGGCCATCGAGCAGACATTGGCGCTGCACCCGGATGTGATCACCATGGACTACGAGATGCCGGTCATGGACGGCATTGAAGCCGTCCGGCAGATCATGCAGCGCTGTCCGACGCCGGTGATCATGTTCTCCTCGCTTACCTACGAGGGTGCCCGCGTCAGCCTGGATGCGCTTGACGCCGGCGCGGCCGATTATCTGCCGAAAAACTTCGAGGACATCTCGCGCAACCCTGACAAGGTGCGTCAGATGCTGTGCGAGAGGGTTACCGCCCTGGCCCGAACCAACCGTCGCTCGCTCGGTCTGCACTCCAGCCCGTCGCCCGCTGCTGCCCCCGCACCCGGGCTGGCCTCGCGCCCGGCTTCGGGTTTGTCGAGCAGTGCCCCTGCGCGCCCGACCGCTGCACCCGCACCGTCGGCACCGGTGAAAAACAGTCCGGCCCCGCGCAAGCGGAGCTACAAGCTGGTGGCCATTGGTACCTCGACGGGGGGGCCGGTGGCGCTGCAGAAAGTACTGACCCAGCTGCCGGCGAATTTTCCTGCTCCGTTGCTGCTGGTCCAGCATATGCCGGCTGCCTTCACTAAGGCGTTCGCCGAGCGGCTGGACAAGCTGTGCCGGATTTCCGTCAAGGAGGCTGAGGACGGCGACGTGCTGCGTCCCGGCCGGGCGCTGCTGGCACCGGGAGGCAAGCAGATGATGGTGGATTCGCGCGGCGTTGTGCGAATTCTGCCCGGTGATGAGCGCCTGAACTACAAACCGTGTGTGGATGTGACCTTTGGTTCGGCCGCCAAGGCTTTCCAGGATAAGGTGCTGGCGGTGGTTCTTACCGGTATGGGGGCTGATGGTCGTGAGGGCGCACGCATGCTCAAGCAGGCCGGCAGTTCGGTCTGGGCCCAGGACGAAGCCAGCTGCGTGATCTACGGTATGCCGATGGCTGTTGCCAAGGCTAATCTGGCTGATGGCATCTATAACCTGGATGAAATCGGTCGTTACCTGGCTGAGCTCGGCTGATGGATATCCTCAGCGTCATCGGCGTCATTCTGGCTTTTGTCGCTATCATCGGTGGTAACTACCTCGAAGGTGGTCACGCTACCGCGCTGCTCAACGGTCCGGCAGGCCTGATCGTCATTGGTGGCACCCTGGGTGCTGCATTTATCCAAACGCCGCTTACCGTGTTCAAGCGGGCGCTGGCGATTCTGCCCTGGATCATCTTCCCGCCGGCCAACCGCATGCGTGAGGGTATTAGCCAGGTTATCAACTGGAGCACCATCGCGCGCAAGGAAGGGCTGCTCGGGCTGGAAAGCATGGCCGAGCTGGAGCCTGACAACTTTGCCCGCAAGGGCTTGCAGCTGCTGGTTGACGGCAGCGAGCCCGAAGCGCTGCGCAGCATCATGGAAGTCGATCTGGTCAACAAGGAACACGGCGATCTGATGGCGGCCAAGGTGTACGAATGCATGGGTGGCTATGCGCCGACCATTGGTATTATCGGGGCGGTGATGGGGCTTATTCATGTGATGGGCAATCTCGCTGATCCGTCGCGGTTGGGTGCCGGCATTGCGGTTGCCTTTGTTGCCACGATCTACGGCGTGGCGCTCGCCAACCTGTTCATGCTGCCGGCTGCTGCGAAGCTCAAGGCTGTGGTTCTGCAGCAGTCCAAATACCGCGAAATGCTGCTCGAAGGCTTGATGTCGATCGCCGAGGGCGAGAATCCGCGGTCGATCGAAATGAAGCTTGAGGGCTTTCTGGATTAGAGGTTGAACGATGCGCCGATCCAGACCGGAAGAGCAGGAGAATCACGAGCGCTGGCTGGTGTCCTACGCGGACTTCATTACCCTGCTGTTTGCCTTTTTTGTTGTCATGTACTCCATTTCCTCGGTCAACGAGGGCAAGTACAAGGTGTTATCCGATACGCTGGTCGGTGCCTTTAATCAGCCGCAGCGCTCGGTCGACCCGATTCAGATCGGCTCGGAACTGCCGCGCGGTATTACCCGCGAGAACAATGACGCTACCGGTGCCGGGACTCCGGAGGGCACCAGTGACGCCTTGCAGGATATCACCGCAGCGATGGAAGCGGCCTTCGGGGATCTCATTCAGTCCGGTGAGCTGGAGGTCCGTGGCAACGAGATGTGGGTCGAGATCGAGCTGAGTTCGGGGTTGCTGTTTCCTAGCGGCGATGCGCTCCCGCTGGATGCCGCCTTTGATCTTATTGACCGGATCGCGGCCATTCTCAAACCCTATGACAATCCGGTGCATGTGGAAGGCTTTACCGACAACATTCCGATTCGCTCCGGTCGCTATCCGACCAACTGGGAGCTTTCTGCCGCGCGGGCGGCCAGTGTGGTGCGCATGCTCAGCAATGGCGGAGTCAACCCTGACCGGCTGGCTGCGGTAGGCTATGGTGAATTCAGGCCTGTTGCCGATAACACGACGGCGGCTGGCCGCAGGGCCAATCGTCGGGTGGTGCTGCTGGTATCTCGTTATCTTGACACTCGGCACGAGCAAGTCGCTGAACCTGACGAGCGTATTGATGTGATGCGTGAAGCGCGCACGCCGTTGCCTTCTGGCACGGCTCCTGCATCGGACGCTCTGCAATAGGTAAAACAGACGGCGGGCTGTCAGAATGTTGGCGTTTCATTATTTTTGCGGGATGCGCAGTGGTTCCGGCATCCTCGGAGGCAGGGTATGAGAGTCTGGGCTGTAGCCAACCAGAAGGGCGGGGTGGGCAAGACCACGACAGCCGTCGCGCTGGCGGGCCTGCTTGCAGATCAGGGCCAGAAGGTATTGGTCGTGGATCTCGACCCGCACGGCTCGATGACCAGTTATTTCGGCCAGGATCCCGACCAGCTGACCAGCAGCGTTTTCAATCTGTTTCAGCACAACGGGCAGGTGCCCGAGGGGCTTGCGGCGGCATTGCTGAAAGAGACCTCGCATCCGAATATCGGTCTGTTGCCCTCAAGCACCTCGCTGGCGACCCTGGAGCGTCAGTCGGCCGCGCAGGGCGGTTATGGTCTGGTGATCTCGCGAGCGCTGGCGCAACTGTGGAACGACTACCAGTTCGTCATTATCGACAGTCCGCCACTCCTCGGCGTGTCGATGATCAATGCACTGGCGGCGTGCGAACAACTGATTATTCCGGTACAGACAGAGTTCCTGGCACTCAAGGGGCTTGAACGGATGGTGCATACCCTCAACATGGTCAACCGCTCGCGCAAGCAGGCGTTGCCCTACACCATCGTGCCCACGCTGTTTGACCGCCGTACCCAGGCGTCACTCAATACCTTGCGGCTGCTGCGTCGCGACTACGCGGAGCATCTGTGGCAGGCGTACATTCCGATTGATACGAAACTGCGCGACGCCAGCCTTGCGGGCGTGGTGCCATCGCAGCTTGATCAGAATGCCCGTGGGGTGCTGGCTTACCGGGCGTTGCTGCGGTTTTTGCTGGCCCAGTCGCTCAATCGCCGTGAGCAGGTGGCGTGAGAACGGGCTGCCGGGTTCGCTAATGCTTTGCCTTGGCGCGCCGATAACCAATACAGGCCGTTACCTATGGGGTGACGGCAATGCGAGACGATCTGGTTGTTATGAGTAAACCCTTGTTGCCGGTTCAGGAGTTCGTGCCCGAGCAGACCATTCAGCATTATCTGGATGCCCTGCTGCAGGATGCGGCTGATGAGCTGGCCCGTGCCGAACAGGAAAGTCTTGCGCCGGCTCCGCAGCCTGAGGTTGCCGAGCCGACGCCGCTGCGAGTGCTGGAAAAATCGGAGCCTGATCGGCCTGTGGCCAGGCCTGCGCCGCCGGTGGTGGCGGCGCGCGAAGAGCCCGATCCTATCGCCGCCGAACCTGTACCGCCGGCCAGGTCAGTGCCGCAGTGGCGGGAACAGCCTTTCGAGGCGCTGCTGTTTGATGTTGGCGGGCTCAAACTGGCGGTGCCACTGGTGCTGCTGGGTACCATTTACCCGCTGGAAGATGAAATTACCCCGCTGTTCGGTCAGCCGGACTGGTTTCTCGGTATCCTCGCCACCCAGGCCGGCAATATCAAGGTGCTGGACACGGCGCGCTGGGTCATGCCCGAGCGCTACACGCCGGAGCTCAAGGACAGCCTGTCCTTTGTGATCTCGGTTGAAGGTTACGACTGGGGTATGGCCGTGCACGGCGTACAGCAGTCGATTCGGCTCGCGCCGGAACAGATCAAATGGCGCTCACAGCAGGGCAAGCGACCCTGGCTTGCGGGTACCGTGATTGATCACATGTGTGCGCTGCTGGATGTGTCTGCGCTGGCCGAGCTGATAGTGGGTAACGCAGGCTCTGCTGCGGCTGGTAATGCCGCGGCGCCAGCATTAGGATGAGCGGGTAGGGTGGCGTTGCCGAGTGACGCGCTCGAGCCCTGGACTTAAATGATGATCGGGAAGCAAGACAATGAAGAATAATTCGGGACAAGGTGCTGAAGATCCGATCCTGCAATGGGTGACCTTCCGGCTCGACAACGAGACCTACGGCATCAATGTTATGCAGGTGCAGGAAGTACTGCGACACACCGAGATCGCCCCTGTGCCGGGTGCGCCCTCCTATGTGCTGGGGATCATCAACCTGCGTGGCAATGTGGTGACGGTTATTGATACCCGTCAGCGCTTTGGCCTGAGCCCGGCTCCCATCACCGATAACACTCGCATCGTGATCATCGAGGCAGACAAGCAGGTTGTCGGCATCCTGGTCGACAGCGTGGCCGAGGTGGTGTACCTGCGTCAGTCCGAGATCGAGACGGCGCCGAATGTGGGTACGGATGAGTCGGCCAAGTTTATTCAGGGCGTCTGCAACAAGAACAACGAGCTGCTGATTCTGGTCGATCTCGAGAAGATGATGACCGAGGACGAGTGGGCAGAATTGTCGGGATTCTGACAGATGAATGAGCCCTGGCTGCTGCTGGTGGTGGGCGGTGTGGTCGGCCTGTTGCTGGCCGCGCTGGTCGGCCTCATTGCCCTGTTCGTCCAGGTGCGTCGCCTGCCGACTCTGCAGCAGCAACTGGACGTTCGATTGCAGGCGCGGATGGACCAGCTGGCGCGGGATCTTGCCACCTTCCAGCAGGGCAGTATACGCATGGGGGAAGAGCTGACTGCACTGCGCCAGCAGGTCAAGCGACTCGAAGACAAGCAGCTCAAGCTTGAGCAGCAGGACCCCCAGGCGATGCCCTATAACCAGGCCGCCAGGCTGGTTGGCATGGGCGCCAGTATTGAAGATCTGACCCAATCCTGCGGTCTGTCCAAGGCCGAGGCCGAACTGTTCGTCAAACTGCACGCCTCCCGCCAGGGCTGACCTGGACGCCAGACTACTGTTGTTCCTTGCGTTCCAGCTGCAGTGGTTTTTCCTTTCCGGCATCCGGGTCGAATCCCGCCGGCCGCTTCCCCTTTATGTACCAGGCAAAGGCAATGATTTCGGCGATCGTCCGGTACAGGGCTTCGGGTATCTGATCGCCCAGCTCCATGCGTGCCAGCATTCTTGCCAGTTCGGCGTTCTCGTAGATCGGTACTTCGTACTGCATCGCCAGGTCGATGATCTGTTGTGCCAGATCCCCTTCGCCCTTGGCGGTAATGGTCGGTGCCTGTTCTCCGCCGTCATAGACCAGCGCAATCGCTTCTCGGGATGTGCTCATCAGGTTACCTCGTCGATCCAGCCTTGCTGGACCGGCTGGCGTGGTGGCGGTGGTGTACCCCGGTGGCAGCTCAGCTCGCCGACATCCAGCCCCTTGGCCAGCAGCCGGTCGCGCAGGGCGCCGATTTCACTGTTGATCAGGCCCAGTGTTTCCTGCCGCTCTGCCCACAGCTCGCTGCTGACCTTGTCATTTCGCAGACGGGCAATTGCCTGCATGTTGCCCAGGTGATCCAGATTGAACGCCAGCCTGACTTCCCATATCGGCACCGGTTCCGGCTGACGTGGTGTTGGCGCCGACTCATCGCGCTGGATGCGGACCTGAACATGGTTGAACTGCTGGCCGTCGCGCAGCGGGATTTCAAGCTGCCAGGTTGTCTGGCTGCTGCCGTCCGAGAAGGTTTGGGTTTGGCCCATGCTCTGCAGTTGATGGTGCTGAATACGCGATAGCAGCGCTGCGGTAAGGCGCAGCAGGCTGCCCAGATCGTTGGTTTCGCCCAGCGCCTGCAGGGCGCGGGCGGGCAGGGGGAAGAGGCCAGGCTTGACGATTACGCCTTGCTGCGCCAGCTGCATTGCCTGTTGCCATGGTCCGGTCGGTGTCTGCGGTGGCGTCAGAGCCGAGCCCGGTAGCTGTTGCTGCAGGGTAACCAGTAGGCTGACCAGCGCACCCTTGAAGTCTGCGCCGGCCAGCGGCTCTGTTGCGCGTGGTGCGCTCAGGCTGGCCAGCAGCGGCAGCAGCTTGTCGAGAGCGGGCAGGGCCGGCTTGGCACCGTCACCGGGCGACGTAACCGGAGCCTTGCCGTCCGGGTTGAGTTCGCCAGCCTGTTGTCGGCCCATGATATCGGCAAGACGTGCCAGGTTGGCTTCCAGAAAATTGCCGCTCTGGGCCACCGCATTGGCGACGCCGGTCGCAGTCATCAGTTGCGGCGCATCGACAATCTGCTTCAGTACGTTGGCAACCGCCAGTTGCAGTGCCGGCACGGCCGGCAAGTCGCCTGGCGATGCCGCCAGCGAGGCCAGTCGCGTGAGCAGTAGTTCTGATGAAGCCTGCTGCTGGAAGGCGGCGCGCAAGCCTTGCAGCAGATCGGCCTGGCGGACCTGCTCGCTGCTGCTGAGCACGCGCAATTCGCCCTGGCTGCCAACGGTTGCGTTGAGCAGGGTGCCGGGCTCGACCGGGCGCGTGCTGTTAATGCTCAGCAGTGTCTGTTGGGCGCTCTGCTGGACCAGTTGGGCCACCAGTTCGTAGCGCGCAGCCTGGCTGGTGGTGGCTGGAATCGTTTGCTGGCTGATCACCCGCGCCTGGACCGGGGAGCCGGCAGGAAACTGCGCCGGATCAAGGCGGGTCAGCAGCTGGGCATTTTGTGCGCTGACCTGCTGTACGACTGCCATCAGCTGGGTTTGGGTCACCGCCTGGACCACCATGCGGGTTCCGGTCGCAAGCGGCTGGTTGCTGCTGGCAGGCAGGGTGGTGGTGCCGCTCATGTCCTGCTTGACGATCTTCAGCAGCAGATCGAACTGGCCGCCTGCATTCGGTTTGGCGCTGCTCTGCACGACATCCGCGTCAGCCTGATCGCCGCCCAAAACCTGCAGTGCGTCAATTGGACGCAATAGCTGCAGCGCCACCATGATGGCGTCGGCAGAACGCGCCGGCGTAGCACTGGTGCTGCCGGTTGGCGGGGTGTTGCTGGTCGGTGGCAGGCGAAAGTCGGGGCTCATGCTGTCACATGTTGACGTAAATCGAGGTCCCCCGCAAAAGGGGGGCATGTATAATGGCGCCGCTGGAAAACAGGCGCTCCCGCAGGTCTTGCTGGCTACAGAGTATAGCGGCAGACGGGGCGGGATCATTAATTAGCCGCTACCACCCAGGTAGCGTTCGGAGCAGCGGTGGCAGCTGAGCAGATCGACATCATCGACCTGGCTTGTGAGCGGGATGAGCGTGAGCTCTTTGCCCGGCTGGACTGCTGTCTTCAGGCAGGCGACGTATTGCAGGTCGCCGGCCCCAATGGTGCAGGCAAGACAAGTCTGCTGCGTATTCTGGCTGGCCTGATGCCTGCCTCGGCCGGTGATATTCATTACGGTGGCCGATCTATCCTGGGTGGCAGCGGGCGCGAGTTCTGGCGCCGCCACTTGCTGTTTCTTGGTCACGCCACGGCGGTAAAAGCGACCCTGAGCGCAGAAGAGAATCTGTCCTGGCTTTGCGCGCTCGACCAGCCCGTCGACCGTGAGGCGATCTGGGATGCTCTGGCTGCGGTTGGCCTGCGCGGCTATGAAGATGTGCCCTGTCGGCAGATGTCGGCCGGCCAGCAGCGTCGTGTGGCGCTGGCACGATTGCGGTTGCAGACCGCCAAGCCGATCTGGGTGCTGGACGAGCCCTTTACCGCGCTGGATCGGGCGGCAGTGCAGGTGTTGGAACAGCAGATTCTGGCGTTTGCTCGCGACGGCGGCATCGCGGTGCTGACAACCCACCACAGTCTGGACCACCTGAGTGAGGTTCGGCGGCTGGATCTGGGGCGGGTTTGCTGATGGGTAACGTGCTCTGGCAACTGCTGCGCCGTGAATGGCAGCTGACCTGGCGGCGCCCCGGCGAGGTGCTCAATCCGCTGGTGTTCTTTGCCATGGTCATTACTCTGTTTCCGCTGGCGGTCGGCCCCGAGCCGGCGCTGCTGCAGCGCATGGCGTCGGGTGTGATCTGGGTGGCGGCATTGCTGGCGACCCTGTTGTCGCTGGATGGGCTGTTTCGCAGTGACTTTGAGGACGGCTCGCTGGAGCAATGGGTATTGTCTCCCCATCCCCTGACACTGCTGGTGCTGGTCAAGGTGCTGCACCACTGGCTGATGTGTGGTGTCATGCTGGTGCTGTTGACGCCGGTGCTGGGCATGATGCTGGCTTTGCCCTGGTCGGTGATCCCGGTACTCTGTGCCACGCTGCTGCTCGGTACGGCCGTACTGAGCCTGCTGGGAGCCATCGGTGCGGCGCTGACGGTAGGGTTGAAGGGCGGCGGCAGCATGCTGCTGGCATTGCTGATACTGCCTCTGTATATCCCGGTGCTGATTCTCGGCACCGGTGCCATGGATGCGGCATTGCAGGGTTTGCCGGTGCAGGGTTACCTGCTGTGGCTGGGCTGCCTGGCAGTGCTGGCATTGAGTCTGGCTCCGCTGGCAATCGCAGCGGGCCTGCGAATCGGGGTTAGCGAATAATTGCGGAGTTGAACGGCGAATGAGCTGGATGTTTTTCCACAAACTGGGCTCGCCCAAATGGTTCTATGAGATCAGCGGCAAACTGATGCCCTGGATCGCTGCCTTCAGTCTGCTGGCACTGGTTGTCGGCAGCGTCTGGGGTTTGGTGTTTGCCCCGCAGGATTACCAGCAGGGCAACAGTTTCCGCATTATCTACATCCATGTGCCGGCGGCGATTCTTGCCCAATCCTGCTACATGATGCTGGCGGTAGCTGGCGTCGTTGGCCTGGTCTGGCGCATGAAACTGGCAGATGTCGCGCTGCAGTGTGCGGCGCCGATCGGGGCCTGGATGACCTTTGTTGCGCTGATCACCGGGTCAATCTGGGGAAAGCCGACCTGGGGTACCTACTGGGAGTGGGATGCGCGACTGACGTCGATGCTGATCCTGCTGTTTCTGTACTTTGGCATCATTGCCCTGCGCATGGCGATCAGCAATCGTGATACCGCAGCCAAGGCGACGTCGGTGATGGCGATTGTCGGCGTGATCAATATCCCGATCATCAAGTACTCGGTCGACTGGTGGAACACCCTGCACCAGCCTGCCACCTTCACTATTACCGAGAAGCCGGCCATGCCGCCGGAAATGTGGCTGCCGCTGCTGGTTATGGTACTGGCGTTCTACGGGCTGTTTACGCTGAATCTGTTCATGCGCATGCGGCTGGAAATCCTGAAGCGCGAGCACAAGACCCGTTGGGTACGTGATGCGCTGGAGAACAATTCATGAGCGACCTGGCGACCTACTTTGCCATGGGTGGACATGGCCCCTACGTCTGGACTGCCTACGGAATTACGGCTGCAGTTCTGATCCTGTTGTTCCTCACCCCGATGATCGGACGTCGTCGGCTGGTGCAGGCCGAAGCACGCCGTCGTCGGCGAGAGGAATCCTGATGCATCCCGCACGTAAGAAACGCCTGATTCTGATTTTGCTGGTTCTGCTGGGAGTAGGGTCCGCCGTGGCGCTGGCCCTGACTGCCCTGCGCGAAAACATCAACCTGTTCTACACCCCGACCCAGATTGCCGACGGCGAGGCACCCCAGGGTGCGCGCATTCGTGCTGGTGGCATGGTGGTCGAGGGCAGCGTCAAGCGCTCGACCGACTCCCTCGATGTCCGCTTTGATGTATCCGACGGCGCCAAGGCTGTGACCATTGCCTACAGTGGCATCCTGCCGGATCTGTTCCGTGAAGGGCAGGGCATCGTCGCGCTGGGTCGCATCAATGCCGATGGCGTGCTGGAGGCAGACGAGGTGCTGGCCAAGCACGATGAAGAGTACATGCCGCCCGAAGTGGCCAAGGCGATGAATGACGCCATGGCCAACAAGGCTGCCCAGCAGCCGCAAGCGGAATAAGGGGGCAGCATGATTCCTGAACTTGGGCAGATCGCCCTGATCATAGCGCTGTGCCTGTCGGTTCTGCAGGCAACAGTGCCGCTGTATGGTGCCTGGCGTGGTGACGGCATGGCCATGGGGCTCGGTCAACCGGCGGCCGCGGCGCAGTGCCTGTTCGTGGCCTTTGCCTTTGGCTGTCTGGTCCACGCCTTTGTGGTTGACGACTTCAGCGTGACCTATGTTGCGCTCAATTCCAACTCGGCACTGCCCTGGTATTACAAGGTCAGTGCGGTTTGGGGGGGGCACGAGGGTTCTCTGCTGCTGTGGGCGCTGATTCTGGCGGGATGGACCTTTGCCGTGGCGATCTTCTCGCGCGATCTGCCGGAGGAGATGCTGGCCCGTGTGTTGGCAGTGATGGGCATGATCAGCGTCGGCTTCCTGTGCTTTATGCTGATCACATCCAACCCGTTTGATCGTCAGCTGCCGTTCCATCCGGTCGACGGCAACGACCTCAACCCGCTGCTGCAGGACTTCGGCCTGATCGTCCACCCGCCGATGCTCTATATGGGTTATGTCGGCTTCTCGGTGGCCTTTGCCTTTGCTATCGCGGCGCTGCTGGGCGGTCGTCTTGACGCCGCCTGGGCCCGCTGGTCGCGGCCCTGGACCATCGTCGCCTGGGCATTTCTGACCATCGGTATCGTGCTTGGCTCCTGGTGGGCCTATTACGAGCTCGGCTGGGGGGGCTGGTGGTTCTGGGACCCGGTAGAAAACGCGTCATTCATGCCCTGGCTGGTGGGTACTGCACTGATCCACTCGCTGGCGGTGACCGAAAAGCGCGGCGTGTTCAAGAGCTGGACCGTGCTGCTCGCCATCGCGGCCTTCTCGCTGAGTCTGCTGGGTACCTTCCTGGTACGCTCCGGCGTGCTGACCTCGGTGCATGCGTTTGCAACCGATCCGGAGCGCGGCGTGTTCGTGCTGGGCTTCCTGCTGGTCGTGGTTGGTGGTTCGCTGCTGCTGTATGCCCTGCGTGCGCCGGTAGTGAAGAGCCAGATCGGCTTTGCCTGGAACTCGCGTGAAGCGCTGCTGCTGGTCAACAACGTGGTGCTGGTGGTTTCGGCGCTGATGGTCCTGCTCGGCACCCTGTACCCGCTGATCATGTCGGCGTTCGACACCCTGGTGTCGGTTGGCCCGCCGTACTTCAACGGCATGTTCCTGCCGTTGATGGCGATTCTGATGGCTGCCCTCGGTGTCGGCATCCTCAGCCGCTGGAAGCAGACCCCGATGGACTGGCTGGTTGGCCAGCTCAAGTGGGTACTGGTGCTGGCAGCCGTGGCTGCAGTCGCTATCGCCCTGTGGATCGGTGCCCACCAGTTGGCGGTCGGCAGTCTGCTGCTGCTGGTCTTCTGGGTGTGTGGCGCCAGTGTGCGGGACATCCTGCACAAGAGTCGCAACAAGGGGCTGGTCGCCGGTGTTCGTGCGTTGCCGCGCAGCTACTGGGGCATGACCCTGGCGCATGTGGGTATCGCGGTCTGTGCCGTTGGTGTGGTCGGTGCCAGTTTGTTCGACAATCAGCGCGACCTGCGCATGGCGCCGGGTGACGCTCTGGATCTGGGCGGCTACACCTTCGTATTTGATGGCGTGCGCCACCGTGAGGGCCCGAACTGGGTGTCAGATCAGGGCACAGTCAGTGTCTATTCCGGCGACCGCCTGCTGACCACGCTGCACCCGGAGAAGCGCCTGTACCGGGTGAAGAATCAGGTAATGACCGAGGCGGGCATTGACGCCGGTTTTACCCGCGACCTGTTCGTTGCCATGGGCGAGCCGCTTGAGGGTGATGCCTGGGCGATGCGGGTTCATATCAAGCCCTTTGTGCGCTGGATCTGGCTGGGCGGCCTGATGATGATGGCTGGTGGCCTTCTGGCTGCCAGTGACAAGCGCTACCGTCTCAAGGCGCGCCAGCGCGCCGACCAGCCGGCCAGTCGCGTTGCCGGGGAGCCTGCCTGATGCGTCGTCTATTGCTGATTGTGCCGCTGCTGCTGTTTCTGGTGCTGGCCGGCTTCTTCCTGCAGAGCCTGATGACCAAGGAAGAAGGCGTGACCGAGCTGGAGCTGCCGTCACCGCTGTTGAACAAGCCGTTCCCGACGTTTGATCTGCCATCGGTGATCGACGGCGAGCCGCGCATTACCCAGGCTGATCTCAAGGGCCCGGCGCTGGTCAATATCTGGGCGACCTGGTGTGTTGCCTGCCGCGTCGAGCATCCGGTGCTGAACCGTCTCGCTGCCGAAGGCGTGGTGATCTACGGGGTCAACTACAAGGACACCAATGCAGACGCGATCAAGTGGCTGAAGGACTTTCATAACCCCTATCAGTTGAACATCAGCGATGCCGATGGCCGACTCGGGCTTGATCTGGGCGTTTACGGCGCACCGGAAACCTATCTGATCGATGCCAACGGCGTGATCCGTCACAAGTTTATCGGCGTGATTGACGACCGGGTTTGGGACACCGACCTGGGCGCGCGTTATCAGGCGCTGGTGGAGGAGGCCAAATGAGCCGACGACTGCACTGGCTTGCACTCGGGCTGCTGCTGATGGCTGGCGGCGTCGGGGCGGCGGTGGATACCTTCGAGTTCCGCTCGGAGCAGGAGCGTGATCGCTTCTACGCCATCGGTTCCGAACTGCGCTGCCCGAAATGTCAGAACCAGAATATTGCCGACTCCGATGCGCCGATTGCGGCTGACCTGCGTCAGGAGGTGTTTCGACTGCTGGAGGACGGGCGCAGTGACGACGAGATCGTCGACTACATGGTCGCCCGCTATGGCGAGTTCGTTCGCTACAAGCCGGCTCTGAACCGCGATACCGCGGTGCTCTGGTTCGGACCGCTGGCGTTCCTGCTGGTAGGCGTGCTGGCGCTGGTCTTACTGGTTCGCCGCCGGCAGCGGGCGGTGAATGAATCCTCTGATGCCGGTCTGTCGCCGCAGGAGCAAAAGCGGCTGGACGAACTGCTCAACAAGAAGAGCCAAGATGACTGATTTGTGGTTGGGAGCCGCCGCCCTGTTGCTGGTCGCGGCCGTGATGATGCTGTGGCCGCTGCGCCGGCGCCAGCGGATGGATCGGGTGGATCGTACCGCCCTGAACGTGGCCCTTTACGAGGAGCGCGTCGCCGAGCTGGAAGCGCAGGCGCGGGCGGGGGATCTGAGTGAGTCGCAGCTTGCTGCCGCCAAGGGCGAGGCCAGTCGGCTGCTGCTTGAAGACACCGCCGCTGCCGACGCGCGGCAGGCGCCGCTGACCCGTCAGTTCACCTGGCTGCTGATTATCGCCGTTCTGGTACTGCCGCTCGCCGTGCTGGGGCTTTATCGTCAGTGGGGCGCGGCCGATGGCCTGGCGCTGTACCGCGAAATGCAGGCTACCCCCCAGGTGGATTCGCTAGAAGCGCTGATCGACCGCACCCAGCGGGTAGTGCAGGTGCAACCCGAGAACGGAGAGGCCTGGTACATGCTGGGGCGCGCCTATATCAGTGCCCAGAACCCGGAAAAGGCGGCCGATGCCTTTGGCAATGCGCTGGCGCGTCTGGGTGAGCAACCCGAGGTATTGGCCCAGCTGGCACAGGCACGTTATTTCGCCAACGGCAACAAGCTCGATGCCGAGTCTGCGCTGGCGCTGGACAAGGCCATCGAGCTGGACCCGCAGCAGCCTACCGCGCTGGGCCTGCTCGGTATCGCCGCCTTCGAGGCGGATGACTTTGCCGGTGCCATTCGTTACTGGCAGCAGTTGCAGCAGGGTATGGCAGAGAACAGTCCCGGCGCTCAGGCCATTCAGGGCGGTATTGACCGTGCCCGTCAGCGCATGATCGATGCCGGCCAGACACCGCCGGAAGCGCCGGTGCTGCTGGCGGTCAAGGCGCAGATCAGCATTGACCCGGCGCTGCGCGCCAGCCTGCCGGATAGCGCCAGTGTATTTGTCTTCATCCGCGAGCCGAACGGCCCGCCGATGCCGCTGGCGGCCAAACGTCTGACCTTGGCCGAGCTGCCTCTGGAGCTGAGCCTGAGTGAAGCCGATGCCATGCTGCCCGGCGTCAAGCTGAGCGCAGAGCAGCCACTTGAGCTGGTCGCGCGGGTATCGCTGGATGGCGATGCGCGCAGCGGTACCCATATCGGCAGGGTCGACGAGGTTCGCGCCGGCTCCGAGCAGGTGTATCAACTGGTCATTGATCAGTCCGTCGAGTAACTCTGTCCGGGCTCCCGGCTGTCCGGCCGGGAGTCATGCCCCGTTTCCTGTTGTCCAATTCGGCATGGCCCTGCCACGGGCCGCTCATACAGGAGGCGGTCGCCATGTTCACCCTGATTCCCTTCGCCAACGACAAGGTGCTGGGCTTTCGCATCGAAGGCAAGATCACCGGCGAGATGCTGGAGCAGATGCTTGCGGTAGTTGAAGCCAAACTGCAGGAACACCCCAGAGCGCGGATCTATGTCGAAATGCCGGCCTTTGAGGGTATGTCGGTTGAAGCCCTGTACAAGGATCTGAAATACGGCATCAGCCACTGGAACCGTTTCGAGCGCGAGGCTGTTGTAACGGATCAGCGCTGGCTCGAAGTGATGGTTGGTCTGGCTGACCGTCTGATTCCGGGCGTTGAGGTAAAGGTCTTTCCGACCAGTGAGGCAGCTACCGCCCGCGACTGGATTCAGGCCCTCTGATTCAGTCCTGCTGTGCTGTTAGTCCTGTTGTACTTCGGGTAGCGTGGTTGCCAGCAGCGCCCCAAGCAGGCCGATGGCCGAGAGCAGCAACAGCATGCCTGCCGCGCCGATCAGGCCGCTGAGCAGGCCGAACAACCCGGTGGCGAGCAGGATCAGGCCAATGACGCTGTTGCCGACCGAAACATAGTCCGTACGTTTGTTGCCGCCGGCCATGTCCAGCACATAGGTCTTGCGGCCGACCCGCACGCCGGCATGGGCAATACCGAGCACGAAGAACGCCAGCGGAAACAGCCAGGCATGCAGCGCGTCGGGCAGGTTGGCCCAGCGATCAACCGCAATCACCAGCGGCCCCAGCAGGCTCGCCAGCAGTGCGGCGCGAATCAGCACCTGACGACTCGACGCATCCGACATCCGCCCCCAAACGCCCGCGCTCAGGCTGCTGGCCAGGCCGTTGGCAACCAGAAAGGCACCCAGCATGCCAAAGCCGCTCTCCACGTCTCGGGCAAGTACCACGTAGTAGGGCGCCGACAGCGCCGAACACAGCAGCAGCGCCCGGGTGACGACAAAACGCCGGAAGGGCGCGTCGTCGCGCAGCAGGCTGATGTTGCCGAGCGCGTGGCTGAAGGCGTTGCCGCCGCCCTCGGTCGCACCGGGGGCCTCGTCGATGCGCCGGTAAACCAGCGCTGCGAGCATCCATAGCAGTGCCGCGCCAATCAGCAATGCGGCGTAGAACAGCATATCGTCGTCATTTGGCGGATAGATCAGGCAGTAGACCCCGAAGGCCAGAGCCAGCCAGCCGGACAGGCTGGTCGCCAGGCCGTTAAGCCGGCCTCGGCGGGTCTTGGGGACGGTCTTGCCGATCACATCCTTGCTGGCCACCGAGCACAGCCCACGGGCCAGACTGAAGACGATCAGGCAGGCAATGATCAGCCCGCCCGCCAGCGCCCCCTCAAAGAACCACGCCACCGCGCCCATGGCCAGCAACGCCGCTGCCTGCAGCAGGCTGCCGCATACCCAGACGCCGCGCCGATAGGGCAGGCGACGAATCCAGGCGGCGATCAGCAGTTGCGGCAGCATCGAGCCGGACTCGCGAATCGGTACCAGCCAGGCGATCAGCGCAACCGGCGCACCGACCACGCCGAGCAGCCAGGCGAGGGTGGTTTTCGGGTTGGTCAGGGTATCGCCCAGGCTGGTCAGGGTGTTGGCCAGCACCTGCAGGAAGAAGTTCTGCGGCACGTCTGAACAGGCCGAATCGGGGATGTCCTTGCAGACTCTGGCGTCTTCTTCGTTCATCAGCTTGCTGTAGAGGCTGTCGAGTCGCGGTTCTGCGGCCATGATCGTTCCGGTATCCCTGTATGGTGCGGCGCTGAAAGTGTGCCGCAAGCGGCTGCATCAGGCCAGCGAATTGCCCCAAGGGGCTTCTCATGGGCGCGCAGACCGGGTAAAAATGCGGGTTTGCTGGTCGGTTCGACCTGCGACACGGCAGTGCAAGGATATGCCCCTCAATGCGACTCAAGTGCATCAAGCTGGCCGGCTTCAAATCCTTCGTTGATCCAACGACGGTCTACTTCCCGACCAACATGGGCGCGGTGGTCGGGCCGAACGGCTGTGGCAAGTCCAATATCATCGACGCGGTGCGCTGGGTCATGGGCGAAAGTTCGGCCAAGAACCTGCGTGGCGAGTCGATGACCGACGTCATCTTCAACGGTTCCAACTCGCGCAAACCGGTCGGCCAGGCGTCTATCGAGCTGGTGTTCGACAACAGTGACGGCACTCTGCAGGGCGAATACGCCGGTTACAACGAGATATCCATTCGCCGCAAGGTCACCCGCGAAGCGCAGAACCAGTATTTCCTCAACGGCACCAAGTGCCGCCGCCGCGACATTACCGATATCTTCATGGGCACCGGCCTCGGGCCGCGCAGCTACTCGATCATCGAGCAGGGCATGATTTCCCGCCTGATCGAAGCCAAACCGGAAGACCTGCGGCTGTTTATCGAAGAAGCCGCCGGTATCTCCCGCTACAAGGATCGCCGCCGCGAGACCGAAAACCGCATTCGCCGCACCCACGAGAACCTGTCGCGCCTGACCGATCTGCGCGAGGAGCTGGAACGCCAGCTCGCGCATTTGCATCGGCAGGCGCAGGCGGCCGAGAAGTACAAGGAATACAAGGCTGAAGAGCGGCAGCTCAAGGCACAGCTGCAGGCGCTGCGCTGGCAGACGCTGAACGAGCAGGTGGGCCAGCGTGAGCACCGGGTACGCGACCTTGAGGTGGCGCTGGAGGCGCTGATTGCCGAACAGCGCAACGCCGACAGTGAGATCGAAAAACAACGTGATCAGCACAGCGACCTGACCGAGACCTTCAACCGGGTACAGGCCCAGTATTACAGCGTCGGTGCCGATATCAGCCGCATCGAGCAGATTCTGCAGTTCAACCGTGATCGTCAGCGTCAGCTGCACAGCGACATTGAAGAAACCGAGCAGGCCTGGCAGGAAGCGCAGAGCCATCTGACCCAGGACGAAGCCCTGCTGGCAGACCTGCAGGCGGAACTCGATGGCATTGAACCCGAGCTGGAGATGGCCGGCGCCGCCGAAGAAGACATCGCCATCACGCTGCAAAGCGCCGAAGACGCCATGCAGAACTGGCAGAGCGCTTGGGACCAGTTCAACCAGCGCGCGGCTGAACCGCGTCAGCAGGCCGAGGTGGAGCAGTCGCGCATTCGCCACATGGAGCAGTCGGTCGAGCGGCTCGGCGAGCGCATCCAGCGTCTGGAGGACGAGCGCAGCGGGCTGAACGCCGGCTCGCTGGATGACGAACTGGCCGAATTGGCCGAACAGCTGGCCGAGCTGGAGCTGCGCAGCGAAACGGATCAAATGAAGCTCTCCGACGTCAGTGAACGCCTGCAGCAGGATCGCGAGACACTGAACGCCCTGCAGCAGGAACAGGATATTCACCGCGGTGAACTGCAGCGTGGCAGTGGCCGTCTGGCTTCGCTTGAAGCGTTGCAGCAGGCAGCCCTGGCCAAGGGCAGCGACGTCGGTGACTGGTTGGCAGGCCAGGGCGTACAGGGCCATGGCCTGCTGGCCGAGCAGCTGCAGGTCGAGAGTGGCTGGGAGCGTGCGGTCGAGGCGGTATTGGCGGATGATCTGCAGGCCATCGCGCTGGATGATCTTGATCAGCTGGATACCGCGCTGGCCAGTTTCGAACAGGGCAGCTTGCGCCTGCTGCAACGCGGCGGCGAGTCGGTCAGCGCACCTGGCAGCCTGCTGGACAAGGTCAGCAGCGGTCTGGACTTGAGCCCCTGGCTGGCCAGCATTCGCCCGGCAGAAAGTCTGGCGCAGGCGCTGAGCGCGCGCGCGATCTTGGCCGCGCACGAATCCTTTATTACCCGCGAAGGCCATTGGGTGGGTCCCAACTGGTTGCGGTTCCGCCGTGGTGAGGCCAGTGAAACCGGCGTGTTGGCCCGTCAGCAGGAGATGGAGCAGCTGCAGGCCAGCCTGGATGAGCAGCAGGCCGCGCTGGAGTCGGGGCAGGAGAAGATCGATCAGTTGCGTGAAGCGCTGCGTCGCCTGGAGCTTGAACGTGATGCGTTGCAGCAGACGCTGGCTGGCACCGGTCGTCAGCAGGGCGAACTCAAGGCGCAGTGGTCGGCGCGTCAGGTGCGCCTGGAGCAGATCAACACCCGCCGTCAGCGCATCGGCGAAGATCTGGAAGAACTCAAACGCCAGCGCAGCGACGAACTGGAGCAGATCGGTGAAGCCCGGCTGACTCTGCAGGCGGCGCTGGACAGCATGGCCGAAGACACCGGCCGGCGTGAAGAATTGCTGCAGCAGCGTGATCTTGCGCGTGAAACCCTGGACCTCGCCCGCCAGCAGTCCCGTAAGCAAAAAGACCGTGCCCATCAACTGGCGTTGCGCGCGCAGTCACTCAATGCGCAGTTGAAAAGCACCCGGCAGGGGCTGGAACGGCAGCAGGTGCAGGCTGAGCGGCTGTCCGAGCGCCGTGAGCAGCTGCGCATGACGCTGGAAGAAAGTCAGGCGCCGGAAGATGACCAGCGCATCGAGCTGGAAACCCTGCTGGAGCAGCGCATTGCGGTCGAGCAGGAGCTCAGCGCGGCCCGTCAGGCGCTGGAAGGGGTCGACCAGCAAATGCGCGCGCAGGAAACCCGCCGCGTGCAGGCTGAACAACAGGCGCAGGTGCTGCGCACCCAACTGGATGAAAAGCGGCTCAACGCCCGCGACCTGCAAACCCGCCGTCAGGGCCTGCAGGAGCAGTTGACCGAGGCCGGTTACGATCTGCACGGCGTGCTGGCAACACTGCCGCAGGGCGCTAACGAAGGCGATTGGGAGCAGCAACTGGCGCAGTTGGATGCGCGTATCCAGCGTCTGGGCGCGATCAACCTGGCGGCCATCGAAGAATACGACCAGCAGTCAGAGCGCAAGCGCTATCTGGATGCGCAAAATGCCGATCTGGAAGAGGCGCTCAGTACGCTTGAGCAGGTTATTCGCAAGATCGACCGGGAGACCCGCGCACGCTTCAAGGAGACCTTCGACAAGGTCAATCAGGGGCTGCAGACGCTGTTTCCCAAGGTGTTTGGCGGCGGTCACGCCTATCTGGAGCTGACTGGCGACGATCTGCTCGATACCGGCGTCGCCATCATGGCGCGCCCGCCGGGCAAGAAGAATAGCACCATTCACCTGCTGTCCGGCGGGGAAAAGGCGCTGACGGCGATTGCCCTGGTGTTCTCTATCTTCCAGCTCAACCCGGCACCGTTCTGCATGCTCGACGAGGTGGATGCGCCGCTGGATGACGCCAACGTCGGCCGTTATGCGCGTATGGTGAAGGAGATGTCGGCGCGGGTGCAGTTCATCTACATCACCCACAACAAGATCGCCATGGAAATGGCCGATCAGTTGATGGGGGTCACCATGCATGAACCCGGCTGCTCCAGGCTGGTCACAGTGGATGTGGAAGAGGCGGCTGCATTGGCGGCAGTGTAGTTTTGATGGCGGCCGTGCTAGCATCCGGCCAGACGAGAGGCGGACAGTCAACCGCCCGATCAGCAAAGTGACGACAGGAACGGGTATTCATGGATTTCGGTTTGCGTGAGTGGCTTTTCATCATTGGCCTGCTGGTGATCGCCGGCATTCTGTTTGATGGCTGGCGGCGCATGGGTGGGCGATCAAAAATTCGCTTCAAGCTCGAACGCAACCTCGCTGACCTCCCCGAGGAGGGTAACGACGAGCTGCTCGGACCGCCGCGCGTTGTCAATCGCCAGGAACGTGCCGAACCGTCCTTTGGTGACAGCGGCCCGTCGGCTGCGCCCACAGGCGATGAAAAGTGGCATGAGCCAGAGCAGGTTGGTCTTGATCTGGACGAGCCTCCGGTGCTGGTCGACCCTATCGTTGCCGAGCCGCGCAGCAAGGCCCGTCCGGCCGCTGAAAAGCCTGCTGCCAGCGAAGCGGCTCCGCGCCCTGAGCAGCAAAGCCTGCCGGTGGAGCTGGTGCTGGTAATCAACGTGGTTGCTCGTGACGAGCAGGGCTTTCCCGGTTCTGCGCTGCATCAGAGCATTCTCGAAAGTGGTCTGCGCTACGGCGATATGAATATCTTCCATCGTCATGAAAGCATGAGCGGCAATGGTGATGTGCTGTTCTCCATGGCCAACGCGCTCAAGCCGGGCGTGTTTGATCTGGACGAGCTGGACCAGAGCCACGTCCGCGCGGTCAGTTTCTTCATGGGCCTGCCCGGCCCGCGCCATCCCAAACAGGCACTGGATCTGATGATCGCCGCAGCCCGCAAGCTCGCCCACGAACTGGGCGGTGACCTGAAAGACGAGCAACGCAGCGTACTGACCGCCCAGACCATTGAGCACTATCGGCAGCGTATCGCCGAGTTTGAGCGGCTCAACTACAGCCAACGGCGCTAGGCGCCGCTGGCTAGCCGCAAGCTACAAGCTTCAAGCTACAAGTAACCCGGCTCCGCTGCTCGGGCTCGGAGTGCTTTGGGTTTCGCTTGCAGCTTGCGGCTTAAAGCTTTGGTTCGGTTAGAATAGCCACCGAACTCCCAGCCCAGCGACCGCACATGCCCCAGCACGCCACTCCCGCCGAACGCGCCCTTGCCCTGCGTGAGGAAATCGCGCAGCACAATTACCGCTACTACGTCCTCGACGAGCCTGCAGTGCCGGACGCCGAGTATGATCGGCTGTTCAACGAACTCAAGGCCATCGAGGCGGAGCACCCTGATCTGATCACCCCCGACTCGCCGACCCAGCGGGTGGGTGGTGCGCCTGCATCGGGCTTCGGTGAGGTCAGGCATGAAGTGCCGATGCTCAGCCTGGGCAACGCCTTTGCCGAGCAGGACATGCTTGATTTTGACCGCCGGGTGCGTGAAGGGCTGGACCTGCCGGCTGGCGACCTGTTTGGTGGTGGGGCGGAGGTCGAGTACTGCTGCGAGCCTAAACTGGATGGCCTCGCGGTCAGTCTGCTTTACGAGAACGGGCTGTTGGTGCGCGGCGCTACCCGTGGCGACGGCACAACTGGCGAAGACATTTCCACCAACGTACGCACCATTCGCAATATTCCGCTCAAGCTGCGTGGCGAGGGCTGGCCTGCCGTGCTGGAAGTGCGCGGCGAAGTGTTCATGAGCAAGGCCGGCTTTGAGGCGTTGAATGAACGTGCGCGCGAGGCGGGCAGCAAAACCTTCGCCAACCCGCGTAACGCTGCAGCCGGCAGCCTGCGCCAGCTTGACCCGACCATTACCGCCAGCCGCCCGCTGGAGTTTTGCTGCTATGGCTTTGGCCGCGTCGACGGCGAGCTGCCCGACAATCAGTACGCTATTTTGCAGGCGTTCAAGGGCTGGGGGATTCCGATCAGCCGTGAATTGAAGCTGGTGAAGGGCGTGGACGGCACCCTGGATTACTACCGCGATATCGGCGAGCGCCGCGCCGGGCTGGAATACGAGATCGACGGCGTGGTGTTCAAGGTCAATCAGCTGAGTTATCAGCGCGAGCTGGGTTTTCGCGCCCGTGAGCCGCGCTGGGCGATTGCCCACAAGTTCCCGGCAATGGAAGAGCTGACCGAGCTGCTGGATGTCGAGTTTCAGGTTGGCCGCACCGGTGCGGTGACGCCGGTGGCACGGCTGAAGCCCGTTCAGGTAGCAGGTGTAACCGTGTCCAACGCGACGCTGCACAACATGGATGAAGTCGCACGGCTGGGTGTGATGATCGGCGACACCGTGATCATCCGCCGCGCCGGCGACGTGATCCCGCAGGTGATGCAGGTGGTTGCCGAGCGTCGCCCGGCCGGTGCGCGTCCGGTCGAGGTGCCAACGGCGTGCCCGGTGTGTGGCTCTGCGGTGGAGCGCACCCAGTTGGTCAAGCGCGGCAAATCGGGTTCGACCACCAGCGAAGGCTCGGTCTACCGCTGTGTTGGCCGTCTGACCTGTCAGGCGCAGCTCAAGCAGTCGATCATTCACTTCGTTTCACGCCGCGCCATGGATATCGACGGGCTGGGCGAGAAGAGCGTCGAGCAACTGGTAGATACCGGGCTGGTGGCGTCCCCGGCAGACCTTTACCGGCTGACCTTTGAACAGGTGCTGGCACTGGAGGGGTTTGCCGAGCTGTCGACCAAGAATCTGCTGACCGCTATTCAGGCCAGCAAGAAGCCGACACTGGCTCGTTTCATCTATGCCCTTGGCATTCCCGATGTGGGAGAAGAAACCGCCAAACTGCTGGCGCGTGCGCTGGGCAAGCTGGAGCGTATCGAGCGTGCCTTGCCCGAGGTGCTGGTCTATCTGCCGGATGTGGGGCTGGAAGTGGCGCACGAGATCCACTCCTTCTTCGCCGACGCCCATAACCGCCAGGTCATCGACCAGTTGCTTGAGCGCGGTGTCACGCCTGAGGAGCCGGGCGAGCTGGCGGCCGAGTTTGCTGCTTGCGTCTCGCTGGCCGATTTTCTGGCGCGACTGAATATCCCGGGCATCGCCAATACCGGTGCCGAGCGGCTGGCGAGCCAGTTCGGCAGTCTGGAGAAGATCATTAACGCTGACTGGCTGGACTTGAAACAGGTCGAGCGCCTGAACGACAAGGCAATCAAGGCGCTGCGCGAGTATTTCCAGAACCAGGCCCTGCGCGCCGGCGCGGAAGCTGTCGAGCAGCAGCTGCGCGACTTCGGCATG
Organism: Halopseudomonas sp. L-58; assembly: GCF_056859475.1. NCBI lineage: Bacteria > Pseudomonadati > Pseudomonadota > Gammaproteobacteria > Pseudomonadales > Pseudomonadaceae > Halopseudomonas > Halopseudomonas sp. L-58. Next base: position 13,115 of record NZ_JBSXON010000028.1, on the reverse strand, counting down.
CACTGGCAAAGCCCGCGCGCGGAGACCTCCGGCGGGTTGTTGCTGGCGGGGCAGACCTGGGTGCTGACCGGCACGCTGGAAGCCATGTCGCGCGATGTTGCCAAAGGGCATCTGGAAAGCCTCGGTGCCAAGGTCGCCGGCAGCGTGTCGGCCAAGACCCATTGCGTTGTCGCAGGGCCCGGTGCCGGCAGCAAGTTGGCCAAGGCCGAGCAGCTGGGTGTGAACGTCTGGACCGAACAGCAGCTGCTCGACATGCTGGCCGAGCATGGCATCAGCGCATGAGCGGCCCCGAGCGCATGAACAGCCTTGAGCGGATAAACGGCCCGGTCGTGCTGGCCCCGATGGAGGGGCTGGCCGATGCACCCATGCGCGATGTACTGACCCGCATCGGCGGGATCGACTGGTGCGTGAGCGAGTTCATTCGCGTGACCGAAGGGCTGCTCAACGTCGCCACCATTCGCCGCAGCGTGCCGGAAAGCGAGCACGGCTGGTGCACCCGCGCCGGTGTGCCGGTGCGCCCGCAATTGCTCGGCTCGGATGTGCGCTGGATGGGCGAGAACGCCGCGCTGCTGGCGTCGATGGATGCGCCGGCAATTGACCTCAACTTCGGCTGCCCGGCCAAGACGGTCAACCGTCATCGTGGCGGCGCCGCGCTTTTGACCGAACCCGAGTTGCTGCGCGAGATTGTTGCCAGCGTGCGCGCGGCAACACCGGCGCATATTCCCGTGACCGCCAAGATGCGCTTGGGCCTGACCGATACCAGTCAGACGCTGGAATGCGCGCAGGCGCTGGCTGACGGCGGCGCCAGCGAGATTACCGTGCATGCGCGCACCAAGGTGGAAGGCTACAAGCCGCCCGCGCATTGGGAGTGGCTGGCGCGCATTCGCGACGCGGTAGACGTACCGGTGATTGCCAATGGTGAGGTGTGGAGCACCGAGGACTACCGCCGCATTCGTGAAGTCAGCGGCTGTGATGCCGTGATGATCGGGCGTGGACTGGTGCGCTGCCCGGACCTGGGGCTGCGCATTCTGCAGGATGCCGATGCGGCCGTGCTTGGCTGGGATGAACTGTGGCCCTGGCTCGGTGACTTCTTCCGTCAGACTCGGCTGCGGGTGGTAGATCGTCACGCGCCGGGCCGGCTGAAACAATGGTTGGCCATGCTCGGCCAGCATTACCCTGAAGCGCGCGCGTTGTTTGACAGTCTGCGCCGCGAGACCTGCGCTGATGCCGTTACCCGACGGCTGGAAGGCCCGCTGCAATCGGCGGCCTGATTAACCATACCCGGTGTCTCGCCACCATCCTGCCAGGGACGCTTATGGTGGATACGCTGCGCTTAATCCACCCTACGGTCGGGTGCGAAGCCGGGTAGGGTGGTGAACGCCGAAGGCCTCGCCACCATCGCCCTGTCAGCGACCGCCGGTACGGCGGCGCCGGCCTAGAGGCTGCGATTGGTGCTAGGCGGATTTTGCCCGCTCACGGCCGAGCAGCAGAACCTTGGTGTTACCTGAGGCCTGTCCACTTGCCCAAAGCAAATAGGCGGCAAGAAACAGCATTCCACCAAAAAATGCCAGAATGCCCAGCACAATACCGGAGCCCGAGAACTGGTGGCGCCAGGCTACCCAGATAGCAGACAAACTGAGGAATGACATGAAGTCGAGGTAGAACTGCCCTTGCCAGCTCATTTCGACGATATTGCCAAAGAAAATCGGCAGCAGGTTCCAGCCATGCTCCATTCCGACCAGCATGGTGTATGTCACCAGCCCCAGTGTTATTGCCAATAGATAGGCACGAAACAGCGCCATAGCCTTTTCCCCGTGTTTTACCCGACAAAGCATCCGGTCAGTCGTTACTGTTCCGGCTTGTACCCCAGCCGCAGCCCGCCCCAATGCTCACCATTCACCATGATAGGCACTGACAGATCGTGCATCACCTCGCCGGTATCCCGTTTGTAGGTCTGCAGCAGCAGGGCTTGCTCATGGCTGCCGCAACGCCGGCCGGTCGGATCATCAAACAGTCGCTTGCTGCGGCAGTGCAGGGTGTCGTGCTGCACGTCGCCGGTGGGTTGCTTGCTGAAGCGCAGGTTGTGGGTCGGCACATAGCCCGAGGGAATGGCCGCGATGGCATAGACCAGTTCCGGGTGCTGTTGCAGGAGCGGCTCCTGAATGGCCGGCAGCACCTGATCGGTGTAGCTGTCGAAAGCGCTGCTGTAGCGGGCCGGGTTGCTGCCGGGGATGAGTTTCAGGTTACGGTCAAATAGCGCGCTGCGCTGGATCTTGCCGCTGGCCAGATCCGCCTCAAATCTCGCGGCAATGGCGCTGGCGGTTTGCTGTGCGGCATCGAAGAAGCGTTGGTGGTATTCGTCCAGGGCGACATCAGCCAGCATCTCACTGACCTGCTCGGCCAGCGACACCAGGTTGATCGCTTCGCCGCCGAGGCGTCGGGTTTGCTCATCACTCTGTTCGATATCGCTGCGTACCTGCTCCAGCGCGCTGCTCAGGTTGGCCAGCTGGTCACGATTGGTCAGGCTACTGTCGGCGATCTGCCCGGTAACGGCCTTAACCTCGTCACCCTGGGTGCTGATTTCTTCCAGCTGGCCGGCGGCACTTTCAATCAGGCTGACGCCGCCCTGGACCTGCTCTACCAGCGCGGCAAAGTCGGCATTTACCCGCTGACTCTGCTGATGCATGCGTTCAATGATATCGGCGACTTCAGAGGTGGAGGAGGCGGTGCGGGCGGCCAGTGCCCTGACTTCATCGGCGACGACGGCGAAACCACGGCCCATGTCTCCTGCACGGGCGGCTTCGATGGCGGCATTGAGAGCGAGCAGATTGGTCTGGCTGGCAATGGAGTCGATTACCTCGGTGACCTGTACGATCCGGGTGGTCTGGGCATTGAGTTCGTTGAGTACCGTGTTGGCTGCGTCAGTCTGGCTGGCCAACTGGTGCATCACCTGGGTGGCCTGATCCAGTGCGTCTCGGCCCTGCTGACTGCGGCTGCGCGCCTGTTCGGCGGCGCCGTCGGCGCGCTCGGCATAACGGCTGGTAGCGTCGACCTCGGCGGCTATCTGCTGGGCGCTGTCGGTCACCTGACGAATCGCCAGCAGCTGTGACTGCTGGCGCTGGCGCAATTGCTCGACCGAGTGCGCGACCTCGGCCGCGGCAATGGCGTTCTGGCTGGTAGCGCGGGACAGGCGCGCGCTGAGATCGGCGCTGCCCGTTGTGCTGCCTGATGGTTCGATCACCGATGACGGGTCGGAGGGCGGATAAAACCAGGGCAGCCCGATCCAGGGCAGCACGGCGAGGATCAGCGCGGGCGCAAGCACGTCAACGCCGGCGCTGTAGTAAAGCCAGCCAAGGGTGCCCAGTTGCAGCAGGGCGAGAATCGCTTTGCCGATAAATCCGGTGTGCATAAGCAGAGGTCCATTCAGGGGCGCAATGCCCAGTATTGTTCTTGTTATGGTCGATTCAGCCTCATTTAGCCATTTGTCTCGGGTACCGACAATTGATCTTTGGTCTTGGCCCGCCGTCAGGCTGGGGGGCAGTCAAGCTGCAGGCTGCGCATGAAGTCGGTGTCGAGCCTGTTCTTCAGCCACAGCGCCGCGCGACTGCGCAGCGCCAGGGGGCCATAACAGGCCAGGGCCTGCCGGTCTGCGGTGGCCAGCAGGGCAAGTGCTCTGGGCTGGGGCTCAAAGCGCAGCTGTGGCGGGCCACCCTGCAATTGGGCGCGCAGATTCGCGCCCAGTATCGGCCCCTGGCGTACGGCGTAAACGCCGGAGTGAGGGCAGCCGGCCAGCGCCGCACAGTCGCCGCTGGCAAAGATCTGCGGATGCGAGGTGCTCTGTAATGTGGCATCGATGCTGATGAATCCGGCTTTGTCGGTCGCCAGCCCGCTTTGCGGTTGCCAGGCAGCCGGTGCGGTACCGGTAGCCAGGATGACTGCGTCAGCGGCAACCGGCGGGGCATCTGCCGATCTCAGGGTGCCGCGCTCGATTGCCGTGACAGCAGTATTCTCGTGCAGCGTGATACCGCGCTGGGCAAACAGGGATCGGGTCGTGCGCGCAGCTCCGGCTGGGTGCCCGGCGAGCAGCCGGGATGCGCACAGCAGCGTCAGCTGACTGCGGGGCAGAGCCCTTTGCAGCGCCAGAGCCAGCTCTACCGCGGCTGCGCCGCCGCCCAGAATCACCAGCTTCTCCGGGCTGTCGCCGGCCTGCCATGTCTGCCAGTAACGGAACAGATCGGCAAAGGGTTTGGCGCCGATGACGGCAAGGCTCTGGTCATTGTCGGGCGGCGCTGGATTCATTGCACCGCTGTTGATGGATAGTACGGTGCTGCGCAATTGCTCCCCGCTGTCCAGCTCCAGCAGCCGGTTGTCGGCGTCAAGATGTGCCAGCCGCCCGATGTGCAGGGTCAGACCCGTGGCGTCACAGAGCGGGGCCAGTGCAATGCGGCATTGCTCTGGCTGCCAGCGGCCGGCCAGCATGCCGGGCATCATGCCGGAGTACCAGGCATGGGGTTCCGGCGAGATCAGTGTGCTGCCGGGCGGAACCTGATAACCCTGTTCAATCCAGCCGCGCAGGGCGATCAGGTGGGCATGGCCGGCACCGACCATGATTAGGGGTGAGCTCATGGTGCGAGGGCCTTTTCAGAGAGCTGCGGAAACTGTTTGAACAATACATAGCCTCCGGTGATAGACACGCATTGAGGTTGCTGATCGCTGTATTTCGAAATCGACTTTCGCTGTGCGAACCTGATAGTCTCGTCCTGCTGATAATTCCAACTACAAAAAATGGAGCATAGCGTGGACGAGAATAATAGTTATCCGTCGCCCAAACGAGCCTGGCTGACGGTCAGTATTTTGCTGGTTGCCTATGTCCTGTCCTTTGTAGATCGCCAGATTCTGAACCTGCTGGTTGGGCCTATTCGCCAGGACCTGCAGATTTCCGATACTGAAATGAGCCTGCTGATGGGTCTGTCATTTGCCGTTTTCTACACTGTAGCCGGTATTCCGCTGGGGCGGATTGCCGACTCCAAGAGCCGCCGCGGCCTGATCGCTGCGGGCGTGGCCGTGTGGAGTCTGATGACCGCGTTCTGCGGTCTGGCGCAGCAGTACTGGCATTTCATCGTTGGTCGCATTGGCGTGGGCGCAGGAGAAGCTGCGCTGTCTCCAGCTGCCTATTCGCTGATCGCCGACAGCTTCCCGGCCAATCGTCGCGCAACGGCCATCAGTGTCTATGCCATGGGTATTTATCTTGGGGCTGGCGCTGCATTTTTGCTCGGTGGCCTGGTGGTGACGTGGGCTAACGCGCAAGGCCCGATGGTGCTGCCGCTGCTGGGTGAAGTCCGCCCCTGGCAACTGATTTTCCTGGTGCTGGGTGCCGCAGGCCTGCTGTTCTGCCTGGTGCTGCTGGCGATCAAGGAGCCGTCCCGCAAGGGTATTGGTGCCGGCGTCGCCGTGCCGCTGAAGGACGTGGGCCGTTACCTGATGGGTATTCGCAAGGCGGTGCTGTGCCATAACTTCGGTTTTGCCTGTCTGTCGTTTGCTTCCTACGGCGCCTCGGCCTGGATTCCGACCTTCTTTATTCGCAACCACGGGCTGACTCCGGGCGAAGTCGGTGTCTACTACGGCTCGCTGGTGATGGTTGCCGGGTCTCTGGGGATTGTATTCGGCGGGCGTCTCGCCGACTTTCTTGCCCACCGCGGCTGTCGCGATGCCAACATGCGGGTTGGTCTGCTCTCGGCTATCCTGACCCTGCTGTGCAACGTGGTGTATCTGGTCGACAACATGCCGCTGCTGTGGACCATCATGTTCTTTAACGTATTCACGGTCGCCATGCCGTTTGGTGTCGCACCGGCGGCGATTCAGGAGGTCATGCCCAACGCCATGCGTGGTCAGGCCTCGGCCATCTATCTTTTCACCATTACCCTGATCGGTCTGGGTATTGGTCCGACCGCCGTCGCGCTGTTCACCGACTACGTGTTCCAGGACGACATGGCGATCCGTTATTCCATATTCATCGTTGCCAGCGTGATTACCGTGGGCGCCATCATCCTTCTGGCCATGGGGCTCAAACCCTACCGGGAGGCACGGGACACGCTGACACGCTGGGGTGAACAGCAGGGCCAGCCGGGCTGAGGGATAACCCCGGCTGCAGGCTGATGTACTTGAATTTCAACAGGAGCAACAACATGACAGACGCAGTTATCGTATCTACGGCCCGTACCGGCCTGGGCAAATCCTATCGCGGCGCACTGAACAACACCCACAGTGTTGACATGGCCGGCTTCGTCATTGAAGAAGCGGTCAAGCGCGCAGGTATCGACCCGGCGCTGGTTGAAGACGTGATCCTCGGCGCAACCTTCCACGAAGGTGCCCAGGGCAAGAACATGGCGCGTCTGGCTGCCATCCGCGGCGGTCTGCCGGTTACCACTGCCGGTATGTCGCTGAACCGTTTCTGCAGCTCCGGCCTGCAGTCCATCGCCATCGCTGCCCAGCGTGTTGTCAGCGAAAAGATCCCGGCCATCGTTGCCGGTGGCGTTGAGTCCATCAGCCTGTGCCAGAACGACAAGATCAACATGTTCCACGGCACCAACGAGTGGATCATGAAGAACAAGCCCGAGCTGTACCTGTCCATGATCGAGACTGCCGACATCGTAGCCCAGCGCTACAACGTCAGCCGCGAGTCCCAGGACGAGTACTCCCTGCTGAGCCAGCAGCGCGTGGCTGCCGGTCAGCAGAGCGGCAAGTTCGCCGACGAAATCGTACCGTTCAAGGCCATCATGAAGGTCCAGAACAAGGAAACCGGCGAAATCACCGACCAGGAAGTGGTTCTGGATCGTGACGAGTGCAACCGTCCGAGCACCACTCTGGAAGGCCTGTCCTCCCTGCAGCCGGTCCGTGGCCCGGGCAACTTCATCACCGCCGGTAACGCCAGCCAGCTGTCTGACGGCGCGTCTGTCTGCACCGTGATGAACAGCAAGGTTGCCGAACAGCTGAACGTTGAGCCGATGGGTATTTTCCGCGGTTTCGCCGTTGCCGGTTGCGAGCCTGACGAAATGGGCATCGGCCCGGTCTTCGCCATCCCGCGCCTGCTGCAGCGCAATGGCCTGACCATGGACGATATCGGTCTGTGGGAACTGAACGAAGCCTTCGCTTCCCAGGTTGTCTACTGCCGTGACCGTCTGGGCATCCCGGCCGAGAACCTGAACGTCAACGGTGGCTCCATCGCCATCGGTCACCCCTACGGTGTAACCGGCTCCCGCCTGACCGGCCACGCGCTGATCGAAGGCAAGCGCCGCGGCGTCAAGTACGTGGTTGTCACCATGTGCATCGGCGGTGGCCAGGGCGCAGCCGGTCTGTTCGAGATCGTCTGATCCCAGCCGCAGGCTGCAAGCCGTAAGCTGCAAGCAAACCCGGGCCATGCTCGGGTTTCGCTTTTCGGGCTTGGCTTGCCGCTTGAGGCTTGGCGCTTGTAGCTAAAAATTCCAGAGGAATTTTCCGTGTCCCAGAAAATCATCAATACCGACGATCTGGCGTTTCTGCTCTATGAAATGCTGGATATCGAGCGCTTTACCCAATTCCCGCGTTACGAAGACCACAGCCGCGATACCTTTGATGCCGCCATCGAGCTGGCGCTGAAGGTCGCGAGCGAGACCTTTGCACCGCACAACCGCCTGTGCGATGAAGACGAGCCGCGCTTCGAGAATGGCAAGGTTGTGATTCGCCCGGAAGTCTCCGAGGCGCTGGCCGTGCTGCGTGATACCGGCCTGATGGCTGCCTCGCAGGATTACGAGCGTGGCGGCATGCAGCTGCCGGCGGCTGTTGCCCAGACCTGTATCGGACTGATCAAGGGCGCCAACGTCAGCACCCAGGCCTACGCCGGTCTGACCATCGCTGCTTGCAACCTGATCATGGCCCACGGCACCGACGAGCAGAAGCAGCGTTACGCCGAGCCGATGATGGCCGGCCGCTTCTTCGGCACCATGTGCCTGACCGAGCCGCACGCCGGCTCCTCGCTGGGTGACATCAAGTCCCGCGCGATCCCGCAGGACGACGGCACCTACCGCATCAGTGGCAACAAGATCTTTATCTCCGCCGGTGACCACGAGCTGAGCGAGAACATCGTGCACCTGGTGCTGGCCAAGCTGCCCGACGCACCGCCCGGTGCCAAGGGCATCTCGCTGTTTATCGTGCCCAAGTTCCTGGTCAACGACGACGGCAGCCTCGGCGAGCGCAACGACGTTCAACTGGCCGGTCTGATCCACAAGATGGGTTACCGCGGCACTACCTCCACCATGCTCAATTTCGGCGAGAAGGGCGGGGCGGTCGGTTACCTGGTCGGCGAGCCGCATAACGGCCTGGCCGGCATGTTCCACATGATGAACGAGGCCCGCATCGGCGTGGGTCTGGGTTCGGTCATGTTGGGTTACACCGGTTACCTGCACGCACTGGAATACGCCCGCGAGCGTACCCAGGGGCGTGGTCTGGCCGAGCGTGATCCGGCAACCCCAATGATCCCGCTGGTGCAGCACGCCGACATTCGTCGTCTGCTGCTGGCGCAGAAAGCCTTCGTTGAGGGTGGTCTGTCGCTGTGCCTGTTCTCCTCGACCCTGGTTGACGAGAAGAAGCACGCACCGGATGCCGCAGCGCGCGAAGAAGCTGCTGGTTTGCTCGACCTGCTTACACCGATCGTCAAATCCTGGCCGTCGCAGTTCTGCCTGGAAGCCAACAGCCTGGCGATTCAGGTGCATGGTGGCTACGGCTATACCCGCGAATACCCGGTCGAGCAGTTCTACCGCGACAACCGCCTGAACCCGATCCACGAAGGCACCCACGGTATTCAGGGGCAGGATCTGCTGGGCCGCAAGGTGAGCATGGCCGGTGGCCGTTTCTACCAAAGCCTGCTGACCCGCATCCGCGCCACCCTGGCCGAGTGCGGCAGCGTCGCCGAGCTGAAAGCCAATGCCGAGCTGCTGAGCACTGCGCTGAACACCGTCGAAGGCATCACCGACGCGCTGCAGGCGATGAAGAAGAGCGACCCGGATCGAGCCCTGGCCAACGCCTACCTGTACATGGAGTGCTTCGGCCATCTGGTCGTCGGCTGGCTCTGGCTGCGCCAGGCCCAGGCTGCCCTGCGTGGCCTGCAGAACGGCGGCGAGCGCCCGGCGAGCTTCTATCAGGGCAAGCTCAACGCCTGCGACTACTTCCTGCGTTACGAACTGCCCAAGCCGATGGCACTGGCAGACGTGCTGCGCAGCGCGGATCGCACCACGCTGGATATGCCGCTGGATTGTTTCTGATCCCGCAGGTGTGACGAAAAGCCGGGCCTGGTGTCCGGCTTTTTTGTGGGCGCAGGAGCACCTTTTCAGTTTAAATCAGCATTAAAGTGCTGGTTTTAGCGATTTTACGCATTTTATAAGACTTATATTGCTGGTTTTCTGGTTATGGCATAGTCTTTCAGCATCTTAGTTCCGATTGTGGTTGCTGTAATGTACCCAGCCCTGACGATACAAACCCATGCCAACGGCCAATGGCACGATGCCTTGGAATTGAGCCCGTCTAATCCGGGTTCTGTTGCGGATGCACGCATGACCGCCTCCTACAAAACTACCTATTTGGGAGAATTTGTTGAGGCGATCGATAGCATCTTTGAATATGCCGTTAGCGTTAACTTGCCTGTCAGCTGGAATCCGGTGGACAGCAAAGGCTTCCCTGCGTTTGTTTACGACATCATTCCGGCTGGCCACGCTAGAAGGTCTTTGCTCAAGCGTTTTCATGATGAAAAGCCCGACGGCGTCGATACTGATTGGTTTCTACTTGGTCGGTGTACGCCCTCGGCTATCGGAAACCTGAGGGTAAAGGAGTCTGCTGAGGCATTGGAGGATACGGGCGCTGAGGCCTTTGCTCGTCAGCATATTGTTGAGCGTACCAACGACTTTCTCGAGTATGCCTGCGAAGCGGGCGCAGCGTTGGGCGGGGCGACCGGAGCACAGGGTGAAGCGCCCAAGTTATTGCTGGCAGAGAGCCGTGACGGCCAGTTTTACGCCGACGCGATGCTGGATGACAGACTCGTGCAGGCACATTGGCTGGTCAAGTTTGCGCGCAACAATGTGACAGAGAACGACAAGAATATTCTTCGCGCCGAATACCATTACTACAAAGCCGTAGCAGATCTGGGTTTGAACACCGTCCCTACGGCCGGTCTTAGCTTGGAAGAGGCGGACAAGCCGAGCCTCTGGATGCCGCGTTTTGACCGCGTTGTGCAGGGGGAGGGCGTAGAGCGCATCGCGGTGGAATCGGTCTACTCGTTGTTGGGCAACACCGAACCGGGTTCCAGACTAAAGCACGAGGCTGTGCTGGCGCGGCTGATTGAGCTTTGGTGCATCGGTGGGCAAGAGTCTGAGGTGCCGGATCTGATCTTTGAGTACATCCTCCGTGACTTGCTTAACCGGATATTGGGCAACAGCGACAACCACGGTCGCAATATCGCGGTATTTCGTCACAGCGAAAGATTTGAGCTGGCTCCCATCTATGACTTGGCGCCAATGATCCTGGACGCAGAGGGCGTAACCCGGGCGCCAAATTGGGAGGCCGAAAGCAAAGGCGCTCCTGACTGGCGTAAAAACTGCGCCTGCTTCCAGCAATGGTATGCCCCCGAGGACCTTTATCAGCGTGTACGTGACGCAGCTAAGGAGTTCAAAGCGCTACCTGACTTACTCGTAAACATGCCGCTGGATATCCGCCAGAACGCAGCGCTGCCAGTGAATGATCTGGACAAGCATCTGCGGCAATGGGAGCTGATATGAATACCTCGACGGGAGAGCAGCGCAAGCAACTGATTGAAGAAATCATGCAGCAGCACGCTGATGGCGTCATTACCCTTGGGGTAGCGATCCGCAGGCTGCGCCTGGAGATTACAGGTTTTGATCAGGAAACTTTCGCCAAGATGTGCGGCATGTCTACTCGAGCCTTGTACCAGTTGGAAACAGATAAGGGTAATCCGACCCTCGGCACCCTAGACTCTGTCCTGCGCAAATTTGGTCTGCGTTTGGGCCTGATGAAAGCGGCAGCGCCCGGACAGACCAGCATGGCATTGATGCGGCAACCGCATCTGGCAGAGCCACCCCCCAACTACAAAGCAAGCGACAAAGCTTCTGGGGTTGTCACCCGGGGTAGCAAACCCAATCGAGCGACGCGCGGCAAGCCAGCAACAGGCAAGGGGCGGTAGGGCGGAGAAAGCAGCAGGCCTGTCCGCGTCAGTTGCGCAGGCATGTTTGTTGCCAGGCACTGACTAGGCTGCTGCTGCCGGGTTATTCTTGCGCGATGTACAGCCTTGCCCATCCCGTCACCAGTTCGCTGGAAATCCGCAAAAGCCGCTTCCTCGCCTGTGTTGAGCCCATCGCTGACCGTGCCGCAGCGCAGGCGCGGGTAGACGCCCTGCGCGCCGAACACCCCGGCTGCGCACATGTGTGCTGGGCGCTGCTGGCGGGCGGTCATAGCGCCGCAGTCGACGACGGCGAGCCATCGGGAACAGCAGGGCGCCCCATGTTGGACGTATTGCGCCATCAGCAGCTCGACGGCGTGCTGGCAACGGTGGTGCGCTATTTCGGCGGCGTAAAGCTTGGCGCCGGCGGCCTGGTGCGCGCCTACACCGATGCGGTCGCCCAGGCGCTGCTGCAAGCCGAAAAGATCGAACACATCCCCAGCCAGACGCTGAACTGCGAACTGGCCTACGCCCACGAAGGCGTCGCCCGCAATCTGATCGCAGAGCAGGGTGGTGAGCTGCTTGAGGTCAGTCATGGCCAGGCCGTGCGGCTGCAGGTGCGCCTGCCCGCCAGCGCCACCGAGCCCCTGCGTGAGCAGCTGATGTCCATTACCCGCGGTGAGCTTGGCTGGGAGGCTGAGGGGCAGGGAGAGTGATACCTGGCCCGGGGTATGGTGAGTCCAAACCGTGCCTGATTGTCGGTCAGGAAAGGCCCGCACCTGCACAAGTCAAACGACCATGATCTGCAGAATAGGCCCGACCACTTGAGGCCTTGCTGCGCACAGGGGATAGACAGCGCTTTGCGCCCTGCAATAGTCTTGAAGCAGAAAACGGATTGCCCGGCTAAGCCAAAGGCCTACCCGAGCGGACTTTGCACACCGGCAAAGGCATTACCAAGGACATGGGTATAAATCTGCGTAGTACGCACATCAGCATGCCCCAGCAGCGGCAACCCCGTCGGTATCCGTGCAGGCGGCTTCGCCCGAGTGGCACCGCTATCGCCCACCAGCGCGTTGAACGGCTGATTCTGCGTGACAGCAACCACATGGCGAATGACCGTCAGCCAACCAGAAAGCTCGCTGACCTCCGCGTGCCCTATCTCCAGAGGGTGGCGTTTCCGGTGGTAGCGCAGGAAATAGCGTATCCACTACCAGCATGTCTTCTCGGTGCGAATGCTGTAGTGACTCACCCTGGCGACGTTACGAAACTGTGCCCACAGGCGTGGCTTGGCTTGTATGGCACTCATATCCCATAAATGCTGCATGCTTGTACAGTGTTATTGGCGGCGTAAAATGAAGAAGTCACGATATTACAGATTGTGCGCCGTGGAAGGGATATAAGTATTTGATTTAAATGTGAATAATCTGTTTTGGATAAGTGGGGCGTCGCGTTGTTATGAAGAAGTCATTGATATGCAATGACGAAGCCGTCGGTCTACTCAACTGTTAGGTGTTCGCAGTGAGCAAATTCAAGTTTCAGCCACGATGGAAAGAAGAACTTGTTGTAACAGGTGACGGAGGCCAATTTATCCTTGAGCTTCCAATGGGAATTCTTTCTGCATATTTACCAACTGAGGAAGCTTGGAAATCAAAATCTCCTGATTGGGCGCGTAATCAGTATTCAGATTTGAAGCAAGAACTCGAAGAATGGTGCAGAGAAAATAAAGCGAAATTCTATATCGATGAAACAGCAGGTGTAGGCATTGAGGGAAAATGGGTTCTTCGACGTTTCATGTGGATTTAGCCTGATCGAGCAAGCGACCCACCGGGCTGCCAATCAAGTAAATCATGGCAATGAAGTTGGCCTCATTTCTGTATCCGCGGGCACGTGATCGGGCTGCCTGGAATAAACCGTT